>CAZPHZ010000136.1:0-8530 GCA_964586035.1 uncultured Saprospiraceae bacterium | reverse complement strand
CATCTCGCATTGCTGATCAATGGCGGCGTTCATAAAAAAGGCACACATGGTAGCTGCTGGTCCATTGATGGTCATACTGACCGAGGTTTTCGGGTTGCAGAGGTCGAAGCCGGAGTACAGTTTTTTGGCGTCGTCGAGGCAACAGATGCTCACGCCGGAGTTGCCGATTTTGCCATAAATGTCGGGCCGGTGACCGGGGTCTTCGCCGTACAGGGTCACGCTGTCGAATGCCGTAGAGAGGCGGCTGGCGGGCATGCCGAGGCTGAGGTAGTGAAAGCGCCGGTTGGTGCGCTCGGGGGCGCCCTCGCCGGCGAACATGCGCGTGGGGTCTTCGCCCTTTCTCTTGAACGGAAAAACGCCTGCCGTGTACGGAAATTCGCCCGGCACGTTTTCCTGCAAACTCCAACGAATGATTTCACCCCAATCTTTGAATTTGGGTAAAATGACCTTCGGCACTTCCGTGCCGGCCAGCGATTTCCATTTTGTCGGCACTCTTATTTCTTTGCCCCGCACATGGTAAATGAACTCACTGGCGGCATAGTTGGCCTTTTTGTCTTCCCAGTGTTTGAGCAGGTCCCAGAGGTGCGGGTCGAGCTCTTTTTTGAGGGCTTGGAACTGGTGGACGAGTTCGGAAATTAACTCCCCCCCTGCCCCCTCTCTCCGAGGGGGGGAGATGGGAGCATCTCCAGACAACATGTCCCCACCCCCGAAATGCACAATCGTTTGATTCAGTGAAAACAACATTCTCGCGACGGCCTCCTGCCTCCGTGCCCATTCGTCGTATTTGCGGTTGTTCTCCGAAATTTCCGACAGGTAGCGTACCCGCGCCGGGGGAATGATGTAAATCTTCTCACTCATCTCTTCGGGAGCGTGGAAGTTGGAGCGCAGGTCTGCCCCGGGTTTTTCCGAAAGCAGTGACATGAGGCGGGAGTACAGCACGTTGGTGCCGTGGTCGTTAAACTGCGAGGCAATGGTGCCGTACACCGGCATGTCGTCCGCATTTTTTTCAAAAAGCCCATGTGCCCGCTGGTACTGTTTGCGCACGTCGCGCAGGGCATCCTGTGCCCCTCTTTTGTCAAATTTGTTGATGGCGATGAGGTCGGCGAAGTCGATCATGTCGATTTTCTCCAATTGGGAGGCGGCGCCAAATTCCGGCGTCATCACATAGAGCGCCACATCGGCGTAATCCACGATTTCGGTGTCCGACTGTCCGATGCCGGAGCTTTCCAGCACGATGAGGTCGTAAGCGGCAGCCCGCAGGATTTCAAGCGCCGACTGCACGTGCCTCGACAGGGCCACGTTGCTCTGCCGGGTGGCGAGCGAGCGCATGAACACCCTGTCATTGTTCACGGCATTCATGCGGATGCGGTCGCCGAGAAGTGCGCCGCCCGATTTGCGCTTGGAGGGGTCCACGGAGATGATGGCGATGGTTTTATCCTCAAAATCTACGAGAAACCGGCGCAGCAATTCATCCACGAGGCTCGATTTTCCGGCACCTCCCGTACCCGTGATGCCTAATACCGGCGTTTTTTTCAGGGCCGGTTCTTTTTTAAAAATAGCCTTCAGCTGCGGGCGGATGGCCTTTTCAAAAGCCTCCGTATCGTTTTCGGCAGCCGAAATCATGTGGGCAATGGACACGGAGTCCTTTTTCTGAAAAGCCTGAATTTCGCCATTCAGGCTTGTGCCGGTGGGAAAATCGCATTGTTTCAGCACGTCGTTTATCATGCCCTGGAGGCCCATCTTTCGGCCGTCGTCGGGCGAATACAAGCGGGCGATGCCGTATTTTTGCAAATCGCTAATCTCTTCCGGAAGAATGGTGCCACCGCCGCCGCCAAAAATTTTGATATGACCGGCGCCGTGTTCCTGAAGCAGGTCGTACATATATTTAAAAAACTCATTGTGGCCGCCCTGGTAGCTGGTGATGGCGACGCCCTGCACGTCTTCCTGAATGGCGGCGTTTACAATCTCCTGCACCGAACGGTTGTGGCCGAGATGGATGACCTCAGCCCCGGAGGCTTGCAAGATGCGCCGCATGATGTTGATGGCTGCATCGTGCCCGTCGAAGAGGCTGGCCGCCGTGACGAGACGGATTTTATTATGCGGATGGTAGGGCTGTACTTTTTGCATGAACTTTCTGTGTGTTTGCTGGTAATTTGGTTGATAATCGATTCGAAATAAGAGAAATTCCGGCTTTTATATTAAACTACAAATATTGTGAAGAATGGCTAAGAAGGGCGCGCCAAAATTACGAAAAAAGCACTTGAGGGGACTTGAACACTGCAATCTCATAAGAATGACTTTATGGTGGCAATGGCTACTTCCTTTCCCAAAAAATCTCCAAATTCTCTACCTTCACTGCCTCCACGGCAGCAACCAATAAATATTTTGAAATAAAAACCCTTTATTCGCACCATAATGGATCGAAGAAATTTTATTCAATCGGCTGGCATTTTAACCGGCCTTTCCATTCTGCCGCAACGACAATTGTTTGCATCGGCACTTTTTTCCAACGGCGAAATGCACCCTTTGCGCAGAAAAACGGGCTATTACACCGAGCGGGGCGGCACGATAGGATGGCTGCTCACTCCCAGCCATCTCGTGGTAGTGGACACGCAGTTTCCCTCACAGGCGCGCCATCTCATCGCCATCCTTCGGCAGACCAACCAAAAACCGCTCGACCTGCTCATCAATACCCATCACCACGGCGACCACACGTCGGGTAATATTGCCTTCAAGGGCATCTTTAAAACCCATGTGGCCCACCGGAACTCGCGTGACAATCAGGAACGGGTGGCCCGTGAGCGGGGCAAACTCGACGAGCAGCTTCTGCCTTCCACCACTTTCACCGATACATGGTCGCAACAGGTGGGTGATGAAAAAATCACCCTCCGGTACTACGGCCCTGCACATACCAACGGTGATGCTCTGGTTCATTTCGAAAACGCCAATATCGTACACATGGGCGACCTGGTGTTTAACCGCCGCTACCCCTACATTGACAAATCGGCTGGTGCACATATTGGCAACTGGATTGAGGTTTTGCGCAAAGCGCGAAAGACTTTTAGTAAAGACACACAATACATTTTCGGGCACGCCGGTGAAGGGTATCCGCCTACAGGCTCTGCCGAAGATTTGAAGGCCATGGAAAACTATCTCCGCCGTCTTTTGAAATTCATAAAAAAAGCCCGTCGTCAGGGAAAAACCCTCGAACAAATAAAAGCTTCTACCTCCCACATTCCGGGCGCCCCGGAATGGCAGGGAAAAGGCATCGAACGCAGTTTGGACGCTGCGTGGTTGGAGTTGGAAGAATAGCATTCTCGCCTCACCAAACCAATAATTATCAACCATCAACCACCGATTTTGACTCTCGACGCTCATCAACACTTTTGGCTCTACGATCCCGTGCGCGATGCATGGATAGACCACTCCATGAAGGCATTGCAACGAGACTTCCTGCCGGCAGAATTGAAATCCGAACTCGACGACAACAGCATCGACGGATGCATCGCCGTGCAGGCCGACCAGTCGGAAGCGGAAACACTATTCCTGCTGGAACTGGCAGAACAGTACGATTTCATCAAAGCCGTGGTAGGATGGGTGGATCTGCGTGCGGAAAATCTTGAAGAGCGGCTCTCACATTTCTCCCAATTCAAAAAGCTGGCGGGTTTTCGCCACATCGTGCAGGGCGAAAAAGACGTAAATTTCTTGCTACACAAAAATTTCTGCCGGGGCATTGCTGCAATGGAACCCCATGGCTACACGTATGATATCCTCGTATTTCCACACCAGTTGGGGGCAGTGCTGGAGTTTGTGCGTCGCTTTCCCCGCCAAATGTTCGTCATAGACCATCTGGCTAAACCGCATATTAAAGATGGTTATTTCGAGGGCTGGGCCATCCTCATGCGCGAAATTGCGAAGCAGGAAAACGTATTTTGTAAAATTTCCGGCATGGTGACCGAGGCAGACTGGCAAAGCTGGAAATACGAAGACTTTGTACCTTACCTCGACGTGGTGACGGAGGCCTTCGGTCCCGCCCGGCTCATGTTCGGTTCCGATTGGCCGGTGTGCCTGTTGGCCGCCAGCTACAGCGAAGTCCTGGCAATAGTGCAGCGATATTTTAAACGTTTTTCAAAAGAGGAAAAAGACTGGATATTCGGGAAGACGGCGAATAGCTTTTACCTTCAGGCCAGGCCAACAGCATCACGGAGCGCTTCTCCTTAAAGTTCTATTTCTGCTCCGCTCCATGTTTTCAACGAAAAAATACCGTCGCCCGACGCAATATTGCTGTGAATAATAACGGGTTCGGCAAAGGGGTTGTCCTCATTGTTCTGATACAAATCGACCGATTTGAGGAACAAGTATTCGTCTTTTGAAATGGAGCGCAGCCATACCACCAATTTTACAGCGCCAGGGTCACCGAAGCTGTAAGAAGTAAAGCGCCATTTGTACTTTTTCCCATCGAATGAACTATCCTTTATCACGGGTTCTCCGCCGAGGTCTTCTGCCAGGGGGTCAAGATTTTCCAGGTATACATGGTACTGATAGGTGCCGCCTTCGAAAAACAACCGCGCATCAATGGTGTAATAATTTTCTTCGCCTGCCGGATCCTGAAATTCCACCGTCAGTTCATCCACTTTTTCGCCGTCGGAATTCACGGCACCTTCCACTTCGTAAGTAGCCGATAGAATGGGCACCATAGCCGGCATGATTTGCACTGCTTCCACTGCATCGAAACCCGGCGCACTCACTCTGAGCCGGTATTCTGCCGGGGTGGCGGAGAGTGGCTCCGGCAGGAGTGCTTCATATATAATACCTTCCTCATAAAGAAAAACGGCCATTGATTGCCCGTTTTTAAACAACTCGACCGTGGCATCGGGAATGGTGTCCGGATCCCGGTTTTCCAATACGCCGAGCGTGTGGGTGAGATAAACCCTCAACGTGGTGTCACCAGCGGCAAACCGGGCTGTCACCGCGAGCCGGGGAGTGTGTTCCGTTAAATCGATGGATACCGTTTGTTCGAAAAAATCTTCGTTGCAAGCTGTAAAAATGAAGACAATAAAAACAACGAGAATGGAGATTCGAATTTTCATTTTATACTAAAATTTCGCCCCGGCACCGGCAGTGCAAGAGCCGGTTTTTCAAAATTTAAAATTATAGGCCACCGACGGTATCACGGGAAAAAGGCTCACCTGCCGGAAAGCGCGGTTGCCCTCGTTGTCGTAGCCGTCGTAGATAAAATAGGGGTTGGGCCGGTTGTATGCATTGTACACACTTACAACCCAGGTGCGTTCGTATTTCCGCTTTTGTTTGTGAAATTCCACGCTCAGGTCCAACCGGTGGTAAGGTGCCATGCGGAAGGAGTTTTTATCGCCGATGCTCTCTAATTCGCGGCTGTAATACTGGCCGCTTAGTTCGTCGTACACCACCGGCGATTCATAACGATAGAGCGGCAATGTGATGGCATTCCCCGTGCCGTACACCCAGGTACCGGATACAGAGATCTTGTCGGAAACTTTATGAGAAACGACAAGTTCCACATCGTGGCGCCGGTCGTATTTGAACGGGAAGCGCTTGCCGCCGTTGATGTCGTCGTATTGCCGCCAGGTGCGGGAGTAGGTGTAGCCCAGCCAGCCGGTGGTCTTGCCTCGTTTTTTCTGGATGAAAACCTCCACGCCGTAGCTCTCGCCATCCCCTTGGGTAACCTTGTCCTGCCAGTCGTTTTCGAGGCCGATAAAGCTGACGCCTTCTTTATATGACAGCACATTTTTCATCTTTTTATAATAACCCTCCACGCTGAACTCGTACTCGTTCCACAGAGTACGGGCCACGCCGATAGCAGGCTGCCAGGAGGTTTGGGGTTTGATGCGTTCCGTACTCGGCACCCACAGATCAGTGGGCAGGCTGAGGCTTTCGTTGGTCAGCAGGTTGATGTACTGCGCCATTGTGGCAAAAGAGGCCTTGACAGCCCAGTCGTTGTTCAGCAGATAACGCAGCCCCAGGCGCGGCTGAATGGAATGGTAGAATTTGCCGTTAACGAGAAACCCGGAGGCGTGCAGACCGATGTTGGCTTTGAGTGCGCCAAGATTCACATCGTCCTCGCCATAGAGGGCAAACTCCACACTCTGTGTTTGGGAGGAACCTAAAATGGTGTCGAATCGCTCTTCGTCGAAGCGGGCTTTGAATACAAAAGCACCGGGGTCGTAGGAATGCCGGGTGATGCCGCCGCCAAAGCGGACGTAATGTTTCGGATTGGGGATGTAATCGAGGTCTATTTTCCCGGCCAGGTCGTAAATGCCGGAAAAATATTTGGCGGAGTAAGAAGTGATGTCCCCCTCATCGTTTTCTTCGACTTCCGTCAAAAAGTTGAACCGGAAGCGGCTGTATGTGAGGGTGGTATTGCTGAACAGCTTTTTGTTAATCATAAAATTCCAGCGGGCAGCGGCGGTAATATTGCCCCAATCAATGCCGCCGTCGGTGAGGTAGCTCCCTCCGGAATATTTCTCCCGGTAACGGGCATGAAATATGTCGGACCCGGAATAGGCACTCAGATAAAGACGGTGCCGGTCGTTGATCTTATGATTCACCTTGGCGTTGAGGTCATAAAAGAACATCCTGAGCCTGACATCCTCGCCGGGGCCGGTGCTGCTCTGGATGAGGGGCCCGAATAACAGATCGGCATAGGTGCGCCTGCCGGAAATCATGAACGAGGTTTTATCTTTGACAACAGGCCCTTCGACCGTGAGGCGGCTGGCGATGAGGCCCACCGAACCTTCGCCGTGAAACTCCCGCATATTGCCCTCTTTCATGTTGATTTCGATGATCGAAGAGAGCCGTCCGCCATACCGGGCAGGATACCCTCCTTTAGTCAGCGTCACGTTTTTGATGGCATCGGAATTGAACACGGAAAAGAACCCGAGCAAATGCGACACATTGTACACGGGCACCCCGTCGAGCAGGATGAGATTTTGGTCGGGGCTGCCACCACGGACGTACAGGCCGTTCTGGCCCTCGCCGCCGCCCTGCACGCCGGGCAACAGTTGGAGGGTTTTCAGTACGTCCACCTCGCCGAGCAAAGCCGGCAGTTTTTCGATTTGGTCCACTGGCACTTCCATGCGGCTCATCTGCGTGTTTTCCTCGATGCGGTCGAGTTTTTCAGCTACCACCTCTACCGTTGCCAGTTTTATGGAAGGGGCCAGACGAAAAGTGATGGTGGTGTCTTTGTTCAGGAAAAAACTCAGGCGGTCAGGCTGGAAGCCAATATAGGATACGCCGAGATGCACCGAATCCTGCGGCAGTGTCAGGCTGAAAAATCCGTAGGTGTTGGTCACCGTGCCCTGCAGGGTGTGCAGGTCATATACGTTGGCAGCGATGAGCTTTTCCCTGCTGGAAGCATCTTCGACATAGCCGCTGATGGTGTATGTTTTTTTTTGTGAAAATGCCAGAGTTGGCAATAGCAGGAGCGTAAAAACGGTCAGGCAGGGTAATCTTAGTTTCATAAAAAAAGGAATTGTACAATCGTCTAACGTTGGCGATTTCACTTCATTACAACGAAGACGAAAGCTTATACCCTAAAGGTTGGATAGAACCTATTTTTCATCCTCTACCTTCAGCACAAACCCGCTGCCATGCACATTCACGACTTTTATGCGCTCGTCTTTTGCCAGGTATTTCCGCAACCGGGAGATGAACACATCCATGCTCTTGCGGGCGAGGAAGTCATTGCGGCCCCACAGTTTTTGAAGTACGAACTCCCGGTGTAAAAGCTGGCCCTGGCTTTCGCAAAGCATTTTCAGCAGTGCGGCTTCCATCTCGGTGAGCAGCTTTTCATCGCCACCGTATTGCAAGCTGAGTTTTTCGTAGTTAAAAAGGTAGCCGCCTATTTCGAATGCCATCCGGTCTCCGGCGGCACCCATTTCCGTGGCATTGCCTGCCCGTTTGAGCACCGCCTGTATCCGCACGACCAATTCTTCCTCATTCACCGGCTTTTTGATGTAATCGTCGGCACCGGCTTTGAAGCCGCGGACCACGTCGGCGTGCATGGATTTTGCCGTGAGAAAAATGATGGGCAGAGCGGGCTGGCGCTGGCGCAGCAGTTCGGCCACCGTGAAGCCATCGAGGGCGGGCATCATCACATCGAGCAGGCAGAGGTCGTACTGTGATTTATTGAAAAAACGAAGTCCCTCTACCCCGTCTTTTGCCAAATCCACCTCAAAATCGCGCGAGGACAGAAACTCCTGCAAAAGAAACCCCAGGGTTTCATCATCTTCGACGAGTAGTATGCGCGGTGGCAATTCATCCATGACTTTGGTTTTTGTGCAACACCCAAAGATAGGCCATCAAAAATTCGGATGAAAAAATTGTCAGGTCTTTCATTTCAAGCGACCTTTGCAACCATTTTCGAACTTAACGATTTTGCGTTTGTTTTTTGGTGGCTGACGTTTCTATCCAAATACCATCGCCCGCCGCTACGTATATATTACCATTATGCAACGACAAGCCGAAGCAGTTTTGCCCACCGATTGGGGAAATT
>CAZPHZ010000135.1:0-8535 GCA_964586035.1 uncultured Saprospiraceae bacterium | reverse complement strand
AATACCCCCGCGGTCGTCTCTTCCGGGAGCAGCATTTCGTCAACATAGCGCTTACTTCCAACCAAGCCCGGCTCTTCTAAATCGAAGCCAATGTATTTAATGGATTTCTTGAAGCCGTAAGGAGCCAAAATACGCAAGGCCTCCATGAATCCGGCAACAGCCGAGCCGTTGTCGTCGGCACCAGGGGCCCCGTTCACGGTATCATAATGGCCATCGAGTATGTACACACTGTCCTCATTTTCTGTCCCGATTTGCCGGCCAATGATGTTGGCCGCTGTGTAGCCGCTGTAATCGAATGCTTGCAGGGAAGTTTCTAAATTGTGTCCCACAAAATTACTTTGAATGGAATCCCGCACTTCTTGCAGGTGGCCGGGGTTCCCCGTCCGATGCCTCACTCCTTCAATGAAACTAATGCCTGCTTTGAGGTGGGTGCTGTCCACCTGGTCAACGAGCGCTTGAATGTCCACTGGTTGACCATCGCTGGCCACCAGTTGGAGCCGCAGGTCTGCTGGAGGGTAATTGCTGAAGTCCCAGATTATCATTTTCCCTGGACCAACTGCAATATCAGGTCCGACATCGCCAGTTGCATTGGCCGTATTATAATCTAAAGCGATGCTGCCTTTTGCTGCCGCACGGAAAGTGACAGAGACAGGGTCTCCTTCCGCATCTGCAACGTCATACGTCAATGTTAATGTGGTCCCGGCAATGGTGGCTTGCACATTGGAAAAAACGGGCAATTGGTTTTGTCCGGAAGAGAGAATGGCAGAAATGGAAAAAAGGAAAAGAAGAAGTTTTTTCATGGTCAATAGATTTTGAGCCATGAAAATAAGATGAAGTTATTGAATCGGCCAAATAGCGGCTAGCCCGCTGGAGGCCCGTTGTCTTCTTCTTCGAAGAAAAGATTGACCTGAGTGATGAATTCCTGCTCTCGCAAAATGCGTACGAATTCTTCGTATTTTCTTCGGCTACGGATATTGAGGTGGTAAAATGCTTCCACGCCATCATGTCCGCTGAGTTGTCTCAGATTCATCAACTGTATACGGCGGCAATATTTTTTGAGTACCTTTTGCAGAGCCTGCTCATGCTCCGGGTCCCCGGAATAGCTCACCTGGAGCAAATGTTTGAGCCGTGCCGGCCTTCCGAACCCGGTTGAATCGAGCAGGATGATTATCAAGCAGATAAACAGCGTTCCAATGATGGCCACTGAATTGAGCCCAACCCCCGCTGCCATTCCGATTGAAAGTGAAAAGAAAATGAAAACAATGTCTTGCACATCCCGCACGGCGGTGCGAAATCTAATGATGGACATGGCACCAACGAGACCAAAAGCACGTGCCAGATTGTTGCCGATGACGAGCATGATGACCGCTGTGATGAGGCTGAGCAGCACCAGTGAATTAACATAGGACGAAGAATAACTGGCTCCGCGGTAGGTGAAACGATAGACCAAGGCAATGAGGATGCCGCAACCCAACGCAACGAAAAGGTTGGCCGCAAAGTCGAAAATCGACGGCCTGAAAATGTCTATTTGTTGAAACTCTTCAAACATTGTTTCTCTATTCTATGCCAAGGTATGTCAATGTGCAGGGAATTATCCGTTGATGAAAACACCGAGTTGCCAACTGCCGACAGACATTTTGAGACTGTCGAACGATGTGTCCCGGATCGCGTCCATGCACATGATGTATTTTGAAGCAGGGCCTTTTTTTAAACCAAATGTGGTGATGATAGCTTTGACCCATGCCGGTAAATATCGGTTGAATTTTATCTCCATGATGAAGTATTGATCATTCACTAAAATGGGGTGGTTTTCTTTAAATAGGTCATCGGGGGTGGGGTAAGCCACCGCCCTCAAATGTTTGTCGAATGTAATACGCAGGTCATTTTTCCGGTCTTTCAAAATAGCCTGAAAAGGCTCCCTTTCATATATCACAGTCACCGTTGGCCGCATGCGCCGGGAATGAATGTGGTAGAGAAAACGCCGCGCATCGTCTTCCGCCAACGGGTATTTTCGTGTCGGCGCAACAAAATCCTCTACGGGCGACCCTTTCAACAACTTTCGGGCACCTTCAAAAGTCATGGGAGCCCTGTTTTTCAAAAGCGGCTCGTCCATTTTTTTCTTAATTTCAAAAAACACTTTGCCACGCTTTCCGCTGTTGTACCCCCGCAGCCTTACTTTGTTCCGGCGTTTTACCCCTGCTAATTTCTGAAAATAGCATTCCAATTCCGGAGTGTCGAAATAAATGCTGCGCACCGTGTATTCCCCTCCATTTTCTGCCGCATAAGGATCTTTGTGCATAAACGGTTCCATTGTCTTCCGCAACCGCTGAAGTTTCTCAAATGGAACGAAATATTTGTATTCAAATCGAAGCAAAACGCTGTAGATTCAAGATTTTATGATTCGCAGGCAGTAACATAGCCCCCGGTTATTATAGTCAGCGTGTCTAACAGCCGGGGCCCTGCCTCTATTTCCATTTTACGGACCGTTTTAAAAATTCGGCGATTTTCACATCACCACATCGAATGCGACAGCGAATGGGCATGCCGCTCGTCAGCTTATTTTTGTCTTTCCTTACAATGGCATTTACAATGATGACTTGCTCATAATTGAGCACTTCGACACGGTCGCCCAGATCAAGGACTTTTGCCTCGATGGTGGCCTCTTTGTCCAATAATTCCAGCACAATGGTTTGGCCGGGTTTTACAAAACGGCTGTCCCGCACTTTTACGGGAATGACCAACACCGTAGCTGAGGTATCTTCCAAAACAAGGGACTCTCCGCCGGGGGTGTTTTCGAATCGCACCAACCCGTCGAATGGAGCACTGATGACGTATTTGCCCTGTTTTTCTTCCAAAAATGCAATTTCTTTTTCAAGGGATTTGATGCGGGAATCTGCTAACGTCAATGCCTCGGCTTTCGAACCTGAGGAGCCGGCTTCGAGGGCACTTTCGGCGACTTTCACTTTCGCAGAGGATTCGTTGTATGCATTCTCGGCGGTCTCGAAATCAGTCAATGCCAACACGCCGTCGTGGTAGAGGTTCTCCACCCGTTCGAGGTTGATTTTGCGAAGTCTTAAATCTTCTTTGGCGAGATTGACTTCTTCAGTGAGTTTGGCAAGTAGTTGTTTCTTTTGGCCGGAGGCCACCACTTCGCGGTTGGCGCGTTCCACGGTGAGCCGGCTTTTGAGGCGCACTAATTGTTCGTCGAGGCGGTTGGAGGTGATGGAAGCTACTGTTTCACCGGTCTTTACCCCCTTGCCGTTTTTCCATCCTCCGTTAAACCGCACCTCGATAAGGTCGCCCCTGTCAAATTGATAACCTTCAACATTTTTGACGAGGCCGCTTCGGTGGTCGTGAAGGGTGGTGGAGATGACCCCTGCGGTTGTTTTTTGAAAAATCCATTCCTGCAACGGCAAAGCCTTCGCAACACTCTCGATGGTGTATGGTACGTCGATAGGCGCAAAGACAACTGCTGCCAATAGTAACAAAACTATGATGCCTGAATATCGCTTCAAATTGATGTTATCGTTTTTTAGGGGGTGTAATCGGAAGACATTTCCAGTTGGGTTTCCGAAGGCTTTGGCTATCTTAATAAAGGTGGCCAAATTAGGGAAATTGCCCCGAATGAGTTCTTCCTGCGTTGATTTTTGCAAGGTAGTCGTCAAAGTCCATGTATGCGGCCTTAATCCATAAAACCGTGCCTTTCCTGAGATTTGTCACCTTTATGCAAAATAATTCCGTGTTTTGGGGGCATCTTTGTTCCATAATCCTCCGGCAAATGAAATACTTCTGCTTTTTCCTGATTCTCGTTTTTTGTGAACTGACCGCTCTTGCACAACCTGGTTGCCCCGACCCGCAGGCCCTGAATTACGACCCGCAAGCCACTGAAAATGATGGCTCGTGCACTTACGCACTCACGAATTATGCCCCTAATCAAATTGCCTTGCTCGATGCTTCACTTGAAGAATCTTCCGGTTTGGCTTTTTTCAATAACAGGCTCTGGACCCACGAAGACGGAGGAAACCCGGAACGTGTTTACGAAATTGATACACTCACAGGTACGATATTGCAACCGGTTACCATTTTGCTCGCTGACAATATCGACTGGGAAGATATGGCCGAAGACGAGCTGTCGCTTTACATCGGCGATTTTGGCAATAACGACGGCGACCGCACCGACTTGAGAATTTTGAAGATAGATAAAGCCAACTTTCTCGCCGGACCTCCGATTCCAAATTACATTTCATTCACTTTCAGCGACCAAACTGATTTTACCCCGGCGCACAATGCCAATAACTTCGATTGCGAAGCTTTTTTCTTTTGGAACGACAGCCTCCATTTGTTTTCGAAAAACTGGGTGGATTTCAAGACACGCCATTATGTATTGCCGGCAACGCCAGGACCGCATGTCGCACAACTCAGGGACAGCCTCGACGTGCAGGGCCAAATCACTGGAGCAGCCATTACCGCAGACGGCAGGGCCACATTGTTGGGCTATAATGTGAGCACGGGGGCTACTTTCATCTGGCTTCTTTTCGACTATCCCGGCACCCGCTTTTTTGATGGCAACAAACGAAAGATTTCCCTTGGGACGGCACTCACCACGAGCCAGCCAGAGGGCATCGTGTTTAGAAACGATGGTCATGGATACATCAGCTCTGAACGATTCTCCGCCCTCCCGCAGCGACTGATGTCTTTTGACATTGACCAATGGACGGAGAACCCGGACTTTGCAACTTCGGTCCCCGGCACGCAGGCCTCATTCAGGGTGCAACCCAATCCCTTTTCTCATGTTTTGAAAATGGAATTTCTGGAAAATATTCCGGAAGCTTTTACGGTTGAGTTGAGCGATGAAATGGGGGCGATATTGAAAATAGTCAATGGAAAATCCGCCACTAAGGGAGAAATTATTGAGGTGCAATCTCAGAAACAGGAACTCCCGTCCGGACTCTATTGGCTTACTTTGAGAACAGAAAATCAAGTACAGTCAAAGGCAGTGCAGAGGAAGTAACAGCCTGCCACTAAAATGACTGCATTGTCAGGCAGCGAAAATCGAATTCCAGGCCTATTTCCGTTTGAGCAACTTGAGCACTTGCGTGCAAACATTGTCCGCAGTAAATCCGAATTTTCCATCCAGAACTGTATAAGGCGCCGAGTAGCCGAAATGTCCGAGTCCCCACACGGTACCGCGGTTTCCGACCAAACCACGCAAGTTTACCGGCAGTCCGGCCGTGAGGCCAAAAACAGGGACGTTTCCTGGCAAGATGCTCCGCTGGTACTTCTTCGTCTGGTTCCGAAACAGGCCTTCCGAGGGGGCGGACACTACTCGTATTTTCAGGTCATATTCACTTTCTAATATTTCAGCTCCCGCAATCAGCGTACTTACTTCCGAGCCATTGGCCACGAGCACTACATCGGGTTTGCCCTCGCAATCCTGCACGATGTAAGCTCCGCTGGCACATTGCATGGCACCGGCCCGCCGCGAAATGTCTGGCATGGACGGCACATCCGTTACATTTTGGCGGGAGAATATAAGGCCTGTCGGAGTGAACTGATTTTCCAAGGCCAGCTTCCAGCAAGCTACCGTTTCTGCACCATCGGCAGGACGCAGGGCCAAAAGGCTGTTGCGCCCGTTGTGATTTTTTAGCTGTTCGAGCAGCCGCAGTTGAGCCTCCTGTTCCACCGGCTGGTGGGTGGGGCCATCCTCGCCGACGCGGAAAGCATCGTGAGACCAAATAAAAATGACCCGTTGCTCCATGAGCGCCGCCATTCGGATGACGGGTTTCATATAATCGGAAAAGGCGAAAAATGTGGCGCAGGCCGGAACAACCCCCCCGTGCAGCGCCATGCCGGTGGATAGCGCCGCCATGGTGAGTTCGGCGACGCCGGCTTGAAGAAACGCTCCGGAAAAGTCGCCCTTCTGGAAAGCAGTGGTCTTTTTGAGAAAGGCGTCCGTTTTATCGCTGTTGCTCAGGTCAGCCGAAGCAACTATAAGGTTCTCGACATGTTCTGCAAGATATGCGAGTACCGAGCCGGAAGCGGCACGTGTGGCAGCGTTCGGTTTCGGTTCTATTTCGTTCCAATTCAACGGCGGTAACTGGCCGTTCAGCCAACTTTTGAGTTTCGCTGCCTGTTCGGGGTTGTTTTTAGCCCAAGTTCTGAATGCAGTTTTTCTCTTGCGAGCACTTTTCCTTTTTTCGGCTAAAATCAATTCATAGTGGCTTTTCACATCGTTGAAAATCTGGAATGGAGCGGAGGGGTCACCTCCGAGTCCAGTAATAGTTTCCTCGAAAGAACCTCCTGCCTTACTCAGCGGCATTCCGTGCAAAGACACTTTTCCTTCGTACAACTCTCCGTTGCTGTCCCGGGTGCCTTTGCCCATGAGTGTTTTGCCGATAATAAGGGTGGGGCGTTCCGTCTCTTCAATACCAGCCCGGAGTGCCTGCCTGATGGCGTCGTGGTCATTGCCGGGAATTGAGAGTACCTGCCAGCCCCAGGCTTCGTATTTTTTAGCGGAGTCTTCGTGCGTCACCTCGCTCACGCCAGTGGATAGCTGTACGTCATTGGCGTCGTAAAACATGACGATGTTTCCCAGTCCGAGGAATCCGGCGATGCGGCCTGCACCTTGTGAAATTTCCTCCTGCACGCCGCCATCAGAAATGTAGAGGTAGGTTTTATGCGCCACAATTTCACCGAACCGTGCTGCCAGAAATCGCTCGGCGATGGCAGCTCCAATACCGTAAGTATGGCCCTGGCCAAGTGGGCCGCTCGTATTTTCTATGCCCCGGCTGACGTCGAGTTCGGGGTGCCCCGGCGTTGGGCTACCCCATTGGCGGAAGTTTTCAATGTCTTCCAGCGAGTAGTTACCGAGCAAAGTCTGCACACCATACAGCATGGACGACATGTGCCCGGCATCGAGGAAAAAACGATCGCGAAAGGGCCACTGCATGTCGGAGGGGTCAAAGTTGAGGAATTCGGAGAATAAAATATGGACAAAATCGGCGCCGCCCATCGGCCCTCCGGGGTGACCTGATTTAGCTTTTTCTACCATCGCCGCAGCGAGAATGCGAATGTTGTCAGCAGCTTTTAAAGAAACATTTTTGGAAGGAGTGGTGGCTTTCATGTCTTGTTGTGTTGCAGGTGCCAAGATTAAAAAAGGGAGGCTCAAAGATGGTCTTTAAATTCCCCTTCCCGCTCTTGCCGGTGCCCCGTGATTATGGTCAAATTTGGTAAAAAAAAGGCGCTGAGACTCCTATGATTTTGGAAAAACAGGGATGTTCTCAGCGCCTTTGAATTTTCATGGCGCAAAGAAAAGGATAATCTCTTAGAGGGCGTAAAAATAGGTGCCGGCAATTCTGCACAATTGTGGAAAACGAGTTTCAGGCCAGGCAATACCAATAAATCAAAACCTGTAAATAATTTGCAATTAGACCAGCCCCGCCGGGGCGGTTATGTTAACTCAATGAATACCAAAACCTTATAGGTTTAATTAAAGGAAGATTACCTGAAACCCTTCAAACAAAAACTGACCAGATAATAAAAATTACCATTGCCGCCGAAATTCCTAAAACGGCTGTGGCAACGGTGTGGAGGCGATAGCCCTGCGACACATTCATCCCCGACAATTGAGTGACTACCCAAAAAAAACTGTCATTGGCGTGCGACACCATCACCGAGCCTGCACCGATGGCCACCACGGCGAGCGCCTTTGCGATATCGGCTTCTAAACCCAAAGTGCCCATGAGTGGGGCGATGATAGAAGCGGTAGTTATCATTGCCACGGTTGACGAGCCCTGTGCCGTTTTAAGGGCTGCTGCAATGAGGAAAGGCAACCAAATGCCGAGATTAGCATGGCCCATATTTTCCCCGATGACTTCCGCAAGGCCCGAGTTTTGGAGCACCTTGCCGAAGATGCCTCCTGCTCCGGTGATCATGATGATGACTGCGGCGCTTTTGAGCGACTGTCCGGCCCATCCATCGGTTGAAAGCATTTTTCGTTCAATTTTTTTGGGTAAAAAGAGCGCCAGTCCAAGCCCCACTAGCAGTGCGATGACTGGTGTGCCGAGGAATACGAGGCCATCGTGCAACCATCCTTCCCGAATGTAATTGCCGTATTCGTTAAACGATTTTGTTACGATGAGTAAAATGGGCACAAGGATGGGAAGAAACGATTTGAATGCCCCTGGGGCCTCCGCCAATTTTTTCTCCAAATCCGCTTCCGCAATTTGTGGGTTGGGATCAATCCAATTTTTGGCGGCAACTTTTCGGGCGAAAATGAGGCAAGGTATTAATGCCACCAAACTCACCACGGTTCCAATAATAATGACCAGTCCCAGGTCGGCACCAAGAATGCCCGCTGTGGCAATAGGGCCTGGTGTCGGTGGCACCATGCAATGGCTCGCCAGCAAGCCCATTGCCAGTGCCACAGCGGTGCATGCCAGCGACTTTCCGGTTCGTTTTGTCAACGCTTTGTTCAAAGGGTGTAACAGAATAAAACCGCTGTCGGCGAACACCGGGATGGACACGATATAGCCG
>CAZPHZ010000134.1:0-8566 GCA_964586035.1 uncultured Saprospiraceae bacterium | reverse complement strand
CCGGGCCCCAGTTCTCGTGTCACGCAGTGAAAATCCGACTGGATCGAGACACCGCTCGCCAGCCAGGGGCATAGCAACGATGTTGTACGCGAATGCCAAAAATAAGTTTTGTTTAATAGTTTGCAGGGTGGCGATGGAGATGGCGAGTGCCCGCGGCAGGCGGTTGAGCGAGCCGTTGAGCAGGATGATTTGCGCCGACTGCATGGCCACCTGTGAGGCGTTGCTCAGCGATACACCAATGGTTGCTTTAGCCAAAGCGGGGGCATCATTGATGCCGTCGCCAATCATGGCGGTCGGGGCTTTGGCATCCAGCTTTTCAATGACGTCGAGTTTTTCGGCGGGCAGCATAGCACCATACCAGTTTTTCACAGCTAATTCTTTGGCTACTGCTGCGGTTTTCACTTTCGAGTCGCCACTTAAAATCACTGGATTCTTGCCATTCTTCCGCAAATACTCCATCATTTGCGGAGCCCCGGTTTTCAGTTGATCTTCGATTTCTATGGTGGCCAGGAGTTCCCTGTTTTTCGATAGATAAAGCGGTGCTGTGCCGTCTGGCAAATCCGGCACGGCAAAGCGGCGGGTGCCCAGCCGGTACTCGTTTTCCTTCTCGTCAAGGGCAGTGACACCCCGGCCTTTCAATTCTTTGATTTTAGACAATTTGTGGGCATGACCATTGACTTTAAACCGGCCATCTTTTTCGAGTTCTTCGACGAGAGACCGTGCGATGGGGTGCGATGAAATGCGCTCCATCTTCAGGATAACAGAGTTTATTTCAGCAGGACTTGCATTGTCGTTGTAATCGATGTCTTTCAGACGGAAATCGCCGGTGGTGAGGGTGCCCGTTTTGTCGAAGACAAAATTCTTGACGTTTGCAAAAATTTCGAGCGTTTTTGCTCCTTTCACGAGAATGCCGTTTTTAGCCAACCGGCCAACACCCACCATCACGGCCGTCGGTGTGGCCAAACCCATGGCACATGGACAGGAGATGACGAGCACGGCGATGCTGTTGAGCAGGGCATTCTGCCCGGAGATGCCGAATAAGAAAAAGGACAGTAAAAAAGTAAACGCAGATATAGCAAGCACCACCGGTACAAAGACGGCGCTGATTTTATCGGCGAGCCGTTGAATATCCGGTTTGTTTTGCTGGGCCGATTTAACCAGCTCGAGCATTTTGTGCAAAACAGTGTCGCGATATGCAGCTGTTGCAGCAATGGTCATGTTGCCACTTTTAACAATGGAGCCGGCGAGCACCTCGCTGTCCAATGATTTCGGAACGGGTAGACTTTCGCCAGTAAGCATGGATTCATCTACTTCCGCACCGCCTTTCAGAACGGTGCCGTCTACCGGCACTTTGTCGCCCTCATTTACCTGGAGCCAATCACCTGGCATCACCTCTTCCACCTCCACAGAGACGACCGTGCCTGAAGGCATGATTTTCTTCGCCCATTCCACCTGCAATTTGCTCAGGTCTCCGATTGCGGTGGTGGTTTGCTTCACGGCTCTTTTCTCGAGGTAATTTCCCAAAAGCACGAGGGTAATAATCATGGCGCTGGTTTCGAAGAAAATATACTTTTCCTGGCCGAGCCACAGGCCTGCTATGCTGTAGATGAATGCAGCCGTGCTGCCGATGAAAATCAGCACGTCCATGTGAGTGGTGGCATTGCGTATCGCCGCCCAACTCGAACTCCCAAAATGGACAAATCCGATGGCGTAAACGGGCAGGCAAATGGCAAATTGCACCCAATGGTTGGTCAGAAACGGAATGCCCGCCATTGTGAAAAAATGACTGAGCAAAAGTGGAAGGGTGAATAGGGCAGATACTACGAGCTGTTTTTCCAATGACCAAAAGGGTGGGGCGGCGTTTCCGCCTTCGACGGTATACCCAAGTTTTGTTATGCCTTGTTTTACCTCTTCAATGGTCACGAGGTCATTTTCAGCATTATAGCGTACTTCGCCCGTCGTGAGGTTGACGGAAACACCACTTAGTCCCTTTCTTTTCAAAAAGGAAGTTATATTCGCTGCGCAACTGGCACAACTCATACCTCCGACCATGATTTCAACTGTATTTTTCATAATGTTCGCAAGTTAGGGGTTCGAGCTTCCAACTTTTTGCCATTATTGCAACATTTTCTTACACAATCTTAATCAACAATCTAAATCGAGTTTCATCATGAAAACACGAATGTTCTTACTCTTTGCAGCAATGTTCTCATTTACCCTTGCCTTGCCATCCTGCGGGGGAGATGCAGACCACGACAACGATGACGACGAAGGCATGGAAGAAGCCAATGAAGAAAATGAAGAGTCAGCATATGTTGTCTCCCCATTTGAAGCTTCTGCTGAATTTCCCGATGCGGCCATGGAAAGCATGGACTACAAAGGAGGAAAATTTACTTACAAAGTGGGAGGCGATTCTTACTCACTGGGGGCTCAAACACCGGATGCTCCTCAAAAGATGTGTGCCAATTCCGGCAAAGGACAGCACATTCACCTCATCATCGACAATCACCCGTACATCGCCAAATACACGGCGGAATTTGAACAGGAGGTACCCGATGGAGAGCATTACATTCTGTCGTTTCTTTCGCGTTCCTATCATGAAAGTATCAAGACACCCCAGGCTCATATTGCCAAAAAAGTGAATGTTGAAGGTGGTGGTTTTAAATCGGCCGAAGACATTACAGTTCCAATGCTGTTTTACAGCCGCCCCAAAGGCACCTATGTTGGCAAAGACAACACGGGAAAAGTCATGCTTGATTTCTACCTTGAAAACGTCAGCCTGAGTGCAGACGGTTACAAGGTGAAAGCAAACATCAACAACCAGCGGGAATTAATAATCGACAAATGGCAGCCGTACTATATTGAAGGTCTGCCAATGGGCGATAACAAGATAGTGCTGACTTTGATTGACAAAGACGGCAATACCGTGGATACACCGCTCAATCCAGTCGAGCGCGTATTTACTTTGAAAGAAGACCCCGTGGAAGAGCAATAGTCCGGCAACTAACGGATGGCCAGAATGCCATCCGTTAGTTTTTATTTATCTGCGCCAAAGCAAGAAATGAAGGGTTGAGTAAATTTTCTTTGTTGTAGCGCAAAGCTTGCCGGGTCTCGAAATGGAGTACCTGTCCTCCCGCTTCTTCCAATATTGCCTGCGCTGCGGCTGTATCCCATTCCATTGTTGGGGCTACACGCGGGTAGACCTGTGCCTCACCTGTTGCCAGCATTAAAAATTTAAGCGAGCTGCCCTTCGAAACCAGAACTGGCCGATCGTATTTATCGATAAAATCCTGCGTCTCCTGCGTGAGATGGGAGCGGGAACAAACGATGCGGAGCCCATTGTCGTTTGCGTTGAATTTTGCGGCTTCTATCTTTTTACGGATTCCATTTTTTAGCTGAAACGCCCCGTTATTTTTAACCGCCCAAAACATTTCCCCGGCAACGGGAGTGTAAACCACTCCGAGCACCGGACACCCGTTTTCAATGAGTGCCACATTCACGGTAAACTCTCCATTTCGTTTGATAAACTCTTTGGTGCCATCCAGGGGATCTACCATCCAGCAGCGATGCCATTGGCTGCGCTCACTCCATGGCACTTGTTTATTTTCTTCTGAGATGACGGGGTAATTGATGGGGAGCTGTTCCAAGCCTTTGCAAATAATGGCATTCGAGGCCTTGTCAGCCAAGGTGAGAGGAGAATTGTCCTGTTTCATTTCCACACCGAAGTCGCCACCGGAATGGTAAACTTTGATGATGGCATCTCCCGCGTTTTCAACCACTTTCAAAAGGTCCGGTATCAGTTCTGTCAGCGTCATTATTTTTATTTTTATGTGATGGCCGATGAAGTTAATTTTACGTTTTCACAAATTTTCATCTTATGAAAAAAGTCCTGGTAACAGGCGGTTGCGGTTACATTGGCAGTCATACCCTGGCAGATTTACTGAATGCGGGATATGAAGTCATTTCCATAGACAACTTGTCTAATTCTGATGAAAAGCCACTCGATGGCATCGAGGTTATCACCGGCAAGCAGGTGCGAAATTACGTGGTTGACCTCACCGATTTTGAAAAAACGAGAAAGGTTTTTGAAAATAATCCCGGCATCGACGGCATCGTTCATTTTGCGGCACTGAAGAGTGTCGGCGAGTCGGTATTCGAGCCGTTGCGGTATTACCACAACAACCTCGAAGGGCTTATCAACATTTTGGCCTGTGCACGGGAATTCAACATCGGCAATTTCATATTTTCCTCATCTTGTTCTGTCTATGGCAATTCTGAGGAATTGCCCGTTACCGAAACAACGCCTTTTGGCGAGGCAGAATGCCCGTATGCTCGCACAAAGCAAATAGGGGAAAGAATTATCGAAGATTTTTGTGCTGTTACGCCCGGCTTAAAAGCCATTTTATTGCGATATTTCAACCCTGCAGGTGCTCATGTGAGTGCGCACATTGGGGAGTCTCCCAGAAACCAGGCGAACAACCTCGTGCCCGTCATTACGGAAACGGCCATCGGGAAACGGCCGTCTATGACCGTTTTTGGCGACGACTATCCCACACGAGACGGCAGTTGCATCCGCGACTATATTCACGTGATGGATTTGGCAAATGCCCACACCAAAGGATTGGAATATTTGCTCAAGAATAAAAATTCCGATAATTGTGAGGTCTTCAATGTTGGGATAGGAGAAGGTGTGTCTGTGTTGGAAGCCATTCGGGCTTTTGAAAAAGTGACGGGCCAAAAACTAAACTACACCATTGGCCAGCGGAGGGCTGGCGATGTGGTAGCCATATTCGCCAATAAGGAAAAAGCAGAAAAATATCTGGGATGGAAGCCCGAAAGAGGGATTGAAGAAATAATGCGATCAGCCTGGGCTTGGGAACTTGCGCGATCCAGAGTTTAATTGCGGTTTCACTATCAGACCTTTCTCTAATTTTGCCACCATTGGCAAATGACTTATATTCACGCCTGAGACAAATGGATGGGAAATGAATGAGCAAAATCCCTTTTTCAAGACTGCTTTTTCTGTTGATAATATCATCTTCGGATTTGACGAAGGAGATTTAAAAGTACTGCTAATACAGCGCGGCGCAGCTCCTTTCAAAGGGCTTTGGGCGTTGCCCGGCGACTTGGTGTACCCCAATGAAGACCTCGAAACGGCAGCTATCAGAATTTTGGAAGAGCTGACTGGTCTGCGCAACGTTTACCTTGAGCAGGTCCATACTTTTGGTGCGGTAGACCGACATCCTTTGGGCCGCGTCATCACCGTCTCTTATTTTTCCCTCGTTAAAATCAGCGATTTTGCCATTATGCCATCGTCTTTTGCCAAAATGGCCAAATGGCATAGCGTTACCAAAGCTCAGAAGTTTAAACTCGCCTTCGACCACGACATAATTCTATCAACCTGCTTCAATGCTCTCAAACACCGCGTGCGAACACGGCCGGTAGGGTTCGAGTTGCTCCCACCCAATTTTACACTTACAGAACTGCAACACCTTTACGAAGCAATTCTCGAAATTGAGTTCGACAAACGTAATTTCAGAAAGAAAATACTTTCCATGAATTTACTCAAAGACCTTGATGAGGTTCAGGAGGGCGTGCCGCACCGGCCTGCAAAATTGTACGCTTTTGACAAAAACAAGTATAAAAAATTCGAGGCGGAAGGATTTAGTTTCGAAGTGAAAGAAGGAAAAAGAAAGCAAAGGCGGCGTCAGTTGCAATCACTTACCAATACTTGAGAAAGGAATTATAAAGTCTTACCCGTGCCCGTAAAAACGGCAAATTCCACATCTGCCCCCGCTGCTGCAGCCCGGTACGATTGTACCAAATCTTCAACATTTTTAATGTCGCCATTGTAGGTCATGAGGAAGGTCTGAAAGTAAATATGTGCTGGCGCAGGAGAAAGGATGAGGTTGTCATTTTCATCCAAATCGAAATAGCCGTAATACCCTTGTGGGAATTTTGCGGGTTGTGTTATTCCAGTCAAATCTGCCTTAAAAGCTGCGGCAATATCGGCGCCTGAATCGTTGTCGTCAAATGCCGTATAACCCCAAATAGCAGTCTCCGGAATTCTGCACAGCACTTTGTGAATCAAATCCAACCCGTCCTCACTGTCCAAATCCACAACGATGGAATCCGTATAAACGCTGAGCATGCCGTCGTTATTAATGGCATTTTTCAAATGAATGTCTAAATTGAAATATCCCGATGGAAGTATCCCAACTTCAGCTACGCCATAGGCCGGAGCGTAGCCTTGAACACAGTCAGTGGGAGGCAACAGGTCGATGACATTCAATGTCACGCGGTTAAACGAAAGTGCTGCGTTGGTGGAGATGGTAAAATTGGTGCATTCCTGCTTTTCGAGCGTGGAAACTTTAAATTGGAATTCGCGGGTATCGCCTAGTTTTTCAAAAATATCGATGGCAAATTCGGGCGTCACTTTCACGATGGTTTCTTTATCGTGTTTTGACAACTTGCACCCCGCAATGACGCTGACCGCCAAAAAACAATGCAAGAGGAGCTTAACTTTCATTCTCTGTATTCTTTTTTAAATGCATCTGGCTTAAAGGGATTCTCGTTGGAATAATAAAGGAACGCCCTGAAAAGGTAAATGCTGCTTGCGTGGCTCATGCCGTTCACCAGTAATTTTGGGTAAATTGCAAATAAGAAACCAAATAGTCAAGCTTGCGCGGGGCTTGCTCCGTATAATGGGCCTGATTTTGACTCAAGCCCATGCAAAATTATTTTCAATATTTCCCGCTCTAACGATTTTATGGAGATGCCCTTTCGTGAGGGATACCAACGGTGGAGCCAGCGAAGGGAAGTGAGCAGGGTAAACAGGGCTACCGTGGCGTCAATTTGAACGAAGTCGCCGTTGTCGATGCCCATCTGAATTATTTTTATAAAACGCCGTTCGTAGTCTTTGCGCATGCGAAGAAACTCTCCGAGATAAGGCTCGCTCAGATGGCGCCATTCGTCGTTGAAAATAGTGACCGAGGTGATATCATTAGTGGCAATGCGTATTTGCTCGGAAATGAGCATTTCGACTTTTTGAACCGGGCTAACCGGCTGCATTTCTACCTGTTTCAGCCCTTTCAAAAAGCGACGGGCGTTGTCGAAACATATTTTGTGCAAAATTTCTTCTTTGCTGCCGATATGGGAGTAAAGACTGGAAACCCTGAGATCCACCCTCGCGGCGAGTTCTCTCATGGTGGTGGCAAGGTATCCCTTATCGCGGAACAGAATCGCTGCCTCTTCGAAAATCTTCTCTTTTTTTGAATTCTTGGTCATGAGTGTTCCGTTTTAGTCATCAAAACTCAAAACGACCTTTTCAGATTTGGGGTGCGATTGACAGGTCAGCACATATCCTGATTCCACTTGTTCGGGTACCAAGCCGTAATTCACTTCCATCTCAACTTCCCCCTCAAGAACTTTGGCTTTGCAGGTGCAACAAACACCTCCCTTACAGGCGTATGGCAGGTCAGCACCGGCATTTTGGGCGGCATCCAATATGGCCGTATCAGCCGATGATTGGTTAAAAGAGAACGTTTTTCCATCTAAAGTGATGGTGATTTGGGACGAGACGGAGCCTGTCGAAGACTTCCATTTAGTCTTGCGTTTTGTTTGTTTTGCGCCTGCGGCAAATAATTCATAATGCACTTTCCCCTCGTCCACACCCATCTCATGCAACGCCATCCTGATGCCGCGGCTCATTTCCTCCGGGCCACAAACGAAAAACCCATCTACCTCCTTTACATCGCAAAAAGCAGTGCAGAGGGCCGCGCATTTTTGCCCGTCTATTCTTCCATGCAATAACTCCAGGCCCGGATCTTCCCCGGTGAGGATGTGGTGAATGGACAATCGCTCCATGTATTTGCTTTTTAACGCATCGAGTTGGTCAAGAAAGATAATGCTGTCGGTACGGCGGTTGGCGTAGAAAAGGGTGAAAATGGTTGCAGCGTCTTCCTCCAACAGGGTCTTCAAAATTGAAATGACGGGTGTAATGCCACTGCCTGCGGCAAATGCTACATAGTACCTGTTTTTTGTGGCCGGTAATTCCGGGGGAGTGAACGCACCCATTGGAGGCATCACCTCGAGCATGTCGCCACATTTCAATTTTTCATTGGCAAAAGTGGAAAACCGGCCGCCATCCACTTTTTTTACCGCCACGCGCAAGTCGTGTTCGGCGGGACTTGTGCAGATAGAATAGGAACGGCGCACTTCTTCCCCGTCTATTCGCGCCCGCAACGTAAGATGCTGGCCCGGTACGAACGAATAGGCTTCTGACCATTCGGGAGGTATTTCAAAACTGATAGACACACAGTCTGCTGTTTCCCGTCGGATTTCTTTGATTTTAAGTGGATGAAATTTTGGCATAATTTGGACAGAACTGAGGACCTGGAACGAACGATAGTTCGGGTGCGAAGATAATAAACTTGGAGTGGAAGTAATCAGGGTTGATTGATTTTACCCGGTAAATCCTCTTTCAGCATGCTCGCCAACTCCATGATATCTGAGCGCGTGGTGCGGCAACATCCGGCAATTGCAGATGCACCTGTCTCCAGAACAC
>CAZPHZ010000133.1:0-8596 GCA_964586035.1 uncultured Saprospiraceae bacterium | reverse complement strand
CCGTTCGCGTAAAAACATTGCCGGAAGGCACCAAATTCACCACGCTCGACGAGCAGGAGCGCACCCTCAGCAGCCGTGACCTGATGATTTGCGACAGCAACTCCGCCCCCATGTGCATCGGGGGGGTATTCGGCGGCATCAAATCGGGGGTGAAAGAAACGACCAAAAACATCTTCCTCGAAAGCGCCCATTTCAACGCTGGCTGGATACGGCGCAGCAGCACCCGCCACGACCTGCGCACCGACGCCGCACGGGTGTTTGAAAAGGGCAGCGACCCCAACCTCTGCGCCTATGCACTCAAAAGAGCCGCCATGATGATGGTGGAATTGGCCGGTGGCCAAATCGCCTCGGAAATCGTGGACGTCTATCCGAACCCCATTGCGCCGGCGCAAGTCGAGGTGGCCTACGAATACGTCAACCGCCTCATAGGAACCAACATTCCGCACAGCGAAATCAGGGAAATCCTGCTCGCCCTCGGCATGGAAATAGTGGCCGGAACTGACGAGACATTTACCGTGGCGGTGCCCACCAACAAGGCGGATGTTACCCGTCCGGCCGACGTAGTGGAGGAAATACTGCGGGTGTATGGCCTCGACAACGTTCCCGTGCCCACGCAGATGCGCAGCAGCATGGTGCGCAACGAATACCCCCAACCCGGCGACGTGCGCAACGCCACCGGCGACTACCTCGCTGCCAACGGCTTTTGTGAAATGATGGCTCTGTCGCTGTCGCAATCGGAATACTACAAGGAAGTACTCCCGCGGGAAGAGGCTAACCTGGTGTTCGTCAACAACACCTCCAATGTGCAGCTCGACATCATGCGGCCCACCATGTTGTTCAGCGGGCTGGAAGCCATCGTGCAAAACCAGAACCGCCAACAGGCCGATCTCAAGCTGTTCGAATTTGGAAAAACCTACCAAAAACAGACGGACGGCGATACCGACAAATACATCGAAGACCAGCATCTGTCGCTCTTCCTCACGGGGCAGCGGTGGCCGGAAAGCTGGCACAACACAGCCAACACGGCGGTCGATTTTTTCACACTGAAAGCCTTTGTGGACAATGTGTTGCGCCGCCTCGGCGTCAGCGGGTTTCAGGAGTCCGACGTTCATGATAAAGTATTTGCCTTCGGCAAAAAGTACCACCGGGGGCAACAGGTTCTGGCCTCTTTCGGCAAAGTACAACCGGGCATTTGCAAAAAGACCGGCGTGAAAAGCGAAGTGCTTTACGCCGACATGAACTGGGATGCCCTGCTCGCTGCTCAGAAAAAGGCAAACATCTCCCTGCAGGAACTCAACAGATACCCCACCGTGCGCAGAGACCTGGCCCTCGTGGTTGGTAATTCCGTGAAATTTGCCGACCTTGCAGCGCTTGCCAAAAAAGTTGGCAAGAAGTTGTTGAAAGAGATAAATTTGTTCGATGTATTCGAAGATGAGAGCAAATTGGGCACCGGCAAAAAATCGTACGCCCTCAGTTTTACCTTCGAAAATACCACCCGCACCCTCCAGGATAAAGAAATCGAAAAAATGATGAGCCAACTCATCGAGGCTTACGAAACGAAACTCGGAGCGGTGGTGAGGCGTTAATTGGGATGGGTGAGAAGAGATGAATCAGATTGATTCCTTTCACGCCATTGATTTCAAAATGACCCAACAACTCGAAAATATAGAACGCAAAGTGCAGCAACTGGCAGAGTGGCTTAACGACCGCCGCCGTGAAAACGTTGAACTTGCAAAAGAAAATAAACTGCTCAAAGCCGAACAGGAAGCGCAGCAAGAGCGCATCGGCGAATTGACACAAAGATTATCTAATACGCAGCGGGCATTGGCTCAGCAGCGGGGGGACGAGACGGAAAGTTCCCAAAGATTGAGAGAGCAAATTGACCAATACATTATTGATATAGAACAGTGTATTGCGTGGCTACAAAACGCTTAGGATATGGAGGATAAAGACAACAAACAACTGACCGTGACGATTGCAGGAAGACCATATCCTTTGAAAATAAAAGCGAATGATGAACCCGTCATCCGCAAGATAGTAAAGGAAGTCAATGATAAGGTAAATCGTTTTCAATTGGCATACCCAAATCGTGAAAGACAAGATTGCTTAGCAATGGCACTTTTGGCTTATGCTGTGGATTTGCACAAAACTTCCAGCCATCCCGATTCTTTCTCTTCTGAACTTTCCGGCAAACTTTCCCGTATCAACGCGCTCCTCGATGAGGCGTTGAACTGAGCGATTCCTGCTCACATTTTTATCAATTGGTAAAATGTGCTTGATGCACCGGCACTGCGCTGGCACCTCATCCTGCCGTTTTACCTGCAAATCATTAAATTCATGGACGCCATGGAAATAGGAATAGGATTAGCCGCCGGGTTAGTTATTGGATTAATCGCCGGCTACTTCATCATTTCTGCCATTTTGAAAAAAAATCAGCAGAAAATGGTGGACAAGATGAACACGAAGGCAGATCAGGAACTCAAACAAGCACAGCAAACAGCAAAGCGCATTCTGGGAGATGCCGAGGCAAAACACGAAAACATCAAACGCCGCAAAATTCAGGAAGCCAAAGAGCGCTTCAACAAAATGCGAGCTGATTTTGAGGCGGAAAAAACCAGCAAACTCATCGGCTTCAAAGAACGCCAAATAGAAATCAAGGGCCTCGAAAAGGAACTCCAATTAAAAGAAGAGAAATTTAAGGACCGCATTAGTGAATTGGACACCCGCAAGGCCGACCTGGATCAACAAGGTGCGGAAATCACTGCAGTCCGTGAAAATCTCGACAAGCAACTCAAAGTCGTGGCAAAACGGAAAGAAGAGTTGGAGGCCGCCAACGAACAGCGCATCAAAGCGCTCGAAAACATCTCTAAACTCTCCGAAGCGGAGGCCAAAGAGCAACTACTTGAAGCCGTAAAAAGCAAAGCTGAAACAGATGCCATGTCGCTCATCAAAGACACCATATCTCAGGCAAAAGTTGAAGCATCAAAAGAGTCAAAGAAAATCATCATCCAGACCATTCAACGGATGGCCTCTGAGTACACCATTGAAAATACAGTGTCTGTTTTTCAATTGGAAAGCGACGATATGAAGGGCCAGATTATCGGCCGTGAGGGGCGCAACATTCGCGCAATAGAGGCGGCGACAGGTGCCGAAATAGTGGTCGACGACACACCGGAAGCTATCGTAATTTCCAGCTTCGATCCCATCCGCCGGGAAATTGCCCGCTTGTCGCTGAAGAAATTGATGACCGACGGCCGCATCCACCCTGCACGCATTGAGGAAGTGGTGGCCAAAACCCGCAAACAACTCGATGAGCAAATAGTCGAAATCGGTGAACGAACGGTCATTGAGCTCAGCATCCACGGCCTCAACGCCTACCTCGTAAAAATGATTGGCCGCATGCGGTTCCGCTCTTCCTACGGACAAAACCTGCTCAAGCACTCCATCGAAACCGCCAACCTCTGCGGTATCATGGCCGCAGAATTGGGGCTGAGTCCCAAACAGGCCAAACTGGCAAAACGTGCAGGCCTTCTCCACGACATCGGTAAAGTTGCAGAAGAAGAAACCGAATTATCACACGCCATTCTCGGCATGCAGATTTGTGAGAAAAACGGGGAAACACCTGTTATTTGCAATGCAGTTGGTGCCCACCACGACGAAATAGAAATGAGCAATATCATTGCTCCGCTTGTGCAGGCTTGCGACGCTATCTCCGGTGCCCGGCCGGGTGCCCGCCGCGAGATTCTGGAAAGCTACCTCACGCGGATCGGTGAGCTCGAGGAACTGGCCATGGGCCAAGACGGAGTACAGAAAGCATTTGCCATGCAGGCAGGCCGTGAACTCAGGGTAATTGTGGAAGCTGAAAAAGTCACCGACCAATATGCAGACGACCTGGCGTTTACTATTTCTCAAAAAATACAGGATGAAATGCAATATCCAGGTCAGATAAAAGTGACCGTTATCAGGGAGAAACGGGCCATCCAGTTTGCCCGGTAAAACTACCGAACCTCCTTTCAACTCAAAAGCCTTCCCGGAAACATCCAGGAAGGCTTTTTTTCACTTAATATCGAATGCCTACTCTTAATTTTCCACTTGTGCGGATACCGGGAAAGTCCTGCCGCAGCCTGTAAAACTCTTTCCGTTCATATAAATATCCACCTTGTATTGATAGACGCTGTCCGACATCGTATCGCTGCACTTTCCGGGATAAACCACGATGCGAATGTTATCGCCGGTATCGTGGTTTACGGCTGAGTAAATGGAGGCGGTATCTTCTTCAATAGCCGGGACATAGGGGAAAACCCTGGAACCTTCAAGGCCGAGTTCCTGAAATTCAATAATGCCTTCGTTCGCAGAAATCTGAGCCTGCCAAAACGGCTCGTTTCCGAGCGCCCACAAGTCGTAGGGAATGCAAGTATTGCGAAAATTCTTGACCTCGAGATTGATGATTTCCGTGAGGATGAAAAAGGCTGTAAAATTATCCGGCAAAGGCATTGCTCCAAAAAAATCCGTTTTATAGCCTTTCGTTTCAGCATAAATGGCCTGGCCTGGATAGGGGTAGCGAAGCAACCGTTTGAAATTTCTGTTTATGGCACCGGTTTCATCTATGGCAAGATAGCGTTCGCCGGGGGCACCACAATCGAGATAGGTGCTCATTTTCTCCCCCGGAATATAAAGGCCGCGGAATGTGGTAGCAGGCTTTTGTGGCAGCAGTGCTTTCCAGGAAAGCGGAGCCAATTGGTCTATTGAAATCTGACTGCCAGACAAGCCCTCATCAAGAACTTCCCAAACAGCATGCTGACCAGCCACATTCAATTGTGCAATCATGCTTGCGAAAAAATCATCTCCGGTACTTTCAAGAAGGGACGCCAAAACCTGCCCATGTTGGCGGCCAGCCAGAGAATCTACATTTCCGGAAAAGAGCAACAACTCTTGAACAGCCTGCTCGTCATTATGGACGGCCTTGGCCAGTTTCCCCGTATAGTCGAAACTATTGCTGTCGGCAGATTTGAGAAGTTCCACAGGGACCAGGATTCCGCTCACGGTAGCCGGGCCTCTTTCACAACCGGTAATCAGGATAAAAAGAAAAAAATAAAGTAACGGCCGCATATATCAGCACTTTGGTATCATGCGCAGGGATACGTCAGCAAAAAGCCTGACGGGCAAATTAGCTGGCGTATCAGTACGCCTATTCAAATTAAATCTTAGCCATTTCAAATAGCGATTTATCTGGTTTCAGGTCTTGTGTTTCCTCAAACGTGCCATTTATGTTTTGCATCAGCACCGTCATGCGTTCTTCCCTCAATTTTCCTTTATCATCTGTAAGTGTATAATGCTGAATGATGTCCATCCGGCCATCTTTGTCCAAGTCGCGCAACCAGGCATCCTGCTGATTACACCAACCTTCATCGCACCAGGCCCACGAAACGGTTTCGCTACGTGCCAGAAAACCGTTGCTCCGTTGGAACAGCGCAATGTCGCTCGAAACATACCTCCCGGGCACGCGGCACACATAAAAGCCGCCGTATTTTCCCACTGCAAATACCTCGCCGCCAGCATTGCGCCAAACATTTGCGGTCTCTGTATCGAAAATCTTCAAATACGAGGTATCGACCAAAGTGCCAAGAAAGGGATAAGTCCCCGGTTTATCTACCCGCAATAAGGGGAAGAGATGAACCATGATGTCACTTTCTATCGGTGCAAACAAAGCGTCAAGTTTATCGAGTAGATTTTGCCTTTCCAATTGTTTCACCTGTTGTGCAGTCATTGGTTCAAAATCGAGCTGCCCACCATCGCAAAATATTTTCAGGCTGTTGTTCAACACTGAAAAGGACCGGGCTTTTGAGAGCAAACCCAAATATCTGGTCTCAAGGTCAATATTGTCGCACATACTCTTCGCAGAGGCAATGTTGGCGAGATTCAAGTTCACGTCCTCAACAGCGAATTCGCCTGAATAATTATTACAAGTCGCATTCCCGAAGACTTGATTGTTGTTAAAATGAAGGGATATATGAACGTCCCTACCAACAGTTACAGCTTTGCGGCCCAAAGTGTAAGAAGTGAGTGTCCAATAAGTGTTTTCAATAGCGCCGCCCGATGGAGAAGGCTGGCAGGATAAAAGAACGGCGGTAAATGGGAATAAATAAATCAGTCGTTTAATCATGGTTCATGCAGGTTTTGGCTTTTTAAGTGCTTTCAACGGAGCGCCAAAAGGCTCTGCGAGGTCACTCCTCCTCATCTCGTTTGCCCATTTGGTTCTCTGACTCGAGTCGGTTGAAAAGATGGTCCACTCTCTTCATTTCATCCAGTGTGTCATCGATGAAAAACTGAAGTTCGGGGATGCGTCTGACATGCTTGGCCAATCGGTGAGTCAGCGCCTGCTTAAGGCGGTGGTAATGATTTTCCATCTCCAAAATCACCTCCTGCTTGTTTTCCGTATTAAAAACACTGAGGTAAATCTTGGCCATGGAAAAGTCAGGGGTCACCTGGACCTCAGTCACCGTCACCAAAGGTCCGGTGCCGTAAATGTAGGCCCCCTCCTGTTGCAGCACAATGCTGAAATGCCTCTTTATCGTTTCTGACACTTGTTTTTGGCGAATCGTAGCCATGGTTGCTGTTTAAAAATGTGACGCTTAATGTGCCTGAACGGACTCATAAATTTTCCGAAAACACTTTTTAAAGAATTAGAAACCTTGCGGGTGAGTTTAGGTTCAACTACTTGTATCCTTTTCTTTTGCAAACCCTGAACAGTGGATAAATATTTAGTTTAAAGACCTGTTAACTGCCATGAGCATTAACAGGTCTTTACCGAGGGCAAGTTAGGTATTTCTTTTAACTTTTGATTTTTATCGATCTGGTGTTTTTTTGCACTCTCGAAAAACATCATGGGGAGGCAGGAAAAAGACCAGCTCATGCAAAACTTTGCTTTCCTCAAACAAGAAAAACTAATATGCGGCGGGCGTACAGGCCGAATTCCGGAGATTGCAAACGCCAATACACGAACATGCTTAGATTTACAAAAATATCAGCCCGGCATAGGACCACGCATCGGGTGGAATAAAGAGAAAAATAACGGCCTGATCAATATAGCCAACGTCCCCGGTGCCATGAATTATTGTTGGGAAAACTGGAGGAATGAACAGTTGATTTCAGGAATTGCCACAACCAGTTTCGCCCATTTTTTGAACAAATAGAATGCTTTCAAACACATGAAGCTCAGCATAATCATACCCGTCTTCAACGAATATCACTTCGTGAATTCAATCCTCGAAAGGGTGCATTCAGCTAAACTTCCGGAGGGAATAAAAAGGGAAGTGATAGTCGTCAACGACGCGTCGACAGACGGAACAGAACAAGCAGTTGAGGCTTTTATCCAGGCTCATCCTCACTTGCCTGTTCAATACATGAAACACGAAAACAACAAAGGCAAAGGTGCCGCATTACACACGGGAATTTTGCACGCCACCGGCGACTTTGTCATCATTCAGGATGCCGACCTCGAGTACGATCCGCGGGAATATACCCTGCTACTCCGGCCCCTGCTCGAAGGGGTAGCCGATGTTGTGTATGGCAGCCGTTTCATGGGCGGCAAAGCGCATCGTGTACTGTTTTTCTGGCACTCCCTCGGCAACAGGATTCTCACCTTTTTGTCCAACGCGTTCACCAACCTCAACCTCACCGATATGGAGACCTGCTACAAACTCTTTCGCAGCGAGGTTGTTCAGGGTCTTGACCTTCGGGAACAGCGTTTCGGCTTCGAGCCGGAGGTCACCGCTAAAATCGCCCGCATTCCTGGTATTCGCATTTACGAGGTGGGTATTTCCTATTACGGCCGCACCTATGCCGAAGGCAAAAAAATTAAATGGAGGGACGGCCTTCACGCCATTTTCTGCATCCTCAGGTACAACATTTTTTCATGACTCAAGAGGCATTTATTCTTTTCATAAAAAACGCTATCCCCGGTCAGGTCAAAACCCGCATAGCCGCTACGGCAGGCGATGAAATGGCCTTTAAAATATACAAAGCCCTTTTATCCCACGCCCGCGATGAAGCCATTTCAGTGGCCGCGAGCCGGTATGTATTTTACAGCGATTTTATTGAAAAAAACGAGGACTGGCCGGCAAGTGCATTTATCAAAAAAACACAACACGGCAATGATATGGGCGAGCGCATGGCCAACGCATTCGGTGAGGTGCTGCCGGTCCATTCAAAAGTAGTTTTGGCTGGTGGCGATATTCCGGGCCTCGGTCACAATATCATCGAACAGGCATTTGAATTGCTCAACTCTTTCGACGTTGTCATCGGCCCGGCGTCGGACGGCGGATACTACCTCATTGGCATGAAAGAACCTTGCACCACCGTATTTCAAAGCATAGATTGGAGTACGCCAAAAGTATTTTCACAGACAGTAGCTGCCATTGAAAAATCGGGAAAAACTTTTGCCTTACTCCCTACCCTCCCAGATGTGGATTACGAAAAAGACTGGAACCAAAATGGGTGGGAGATTCAGTGAACAATGAACAATGAGCAATGAGCAATGAGCAATGAGCAATGAACAACGACCGAAGGAAGTCCCGCACCGAAGGTCGGGATGAAC
>CAZPHZ010000132.1:0-8611 GCA_964586035.1 uncultured Saprospiraceae bacterium | reverse complement strand
AAAGCGTTTCATCACGATTGTCGTAGCGTTGGGCCGAGACTTCAAAGGCCAGCACAGCCAACCAAGCGATACAAATAAATTTTTTCATTGTCAGTTGATTTGTTCCCCTGTTGCAGGGGTAAGAAATTGTTTGATGAAATAGATGAATACTCCCCATTTCCCACAGGTGTAAAACCTGCCGAAAGTCGGGGCAAGAGCATTAAATGGTATTAAATGTGGCGGTGGTCTTTGAGGTTTTGGGCTCAGTCATCCCAGTTCCAGTCGTTGCCAAAGCCTCCGAAGCGGAGGGTCAGTGAAGCACCAAAACTGGAAAAATCATCATCGTTAAAATTGGGAACATCGTCCACGCCATTCACCCACCGGTAGGTACCGGTGGCTGCGATGCGGAAGAATGAAAATATGTTTATTTCGATGCCAAATTCCGGGGCGAGCACGAAAATGTTATCGTTCAGTTCGTTGAGTACGGTTCCGGGATCATCGAGTTTAGAAGCTTTATATCTTGCTTTACCCCAGCCGAATTTTACGGAAGTGTAAGGGTGGATAACCCTGCGCTGCATGGGAGTGTAGCCAAGCCAAAGGCCTCCATGCTTAAACCTTACCCTTTCTTTTAGGTTTGAACCGGGTGAGGAAATGGAATACTCGGCGTCGCCCATGCCATAGCCACCGAGGTAAAAATCGTCGAGGACGAGGGCCCCGCCGCCACCGGATACAGCTGTCACGTCTTTGTCGAGATTGGTGTATTCGAAAATTGGGCCGCCCCAGGCGCCAACTCTCTGCACGTCACTGAAAAGTGTTTGGTCATCTTGAGCATTAGCCGCTACTGAAATAAGCAGTGCACAGATTGTGATTGCATTTTTCATGGAGTGAATTATTTTTTAAAAGTCAGGTGAAATGATCGCCCGGACCTCGGGTCCGGGAGCGTAATATTTTTTATCAGCTTTATTATGTAAAAGCCTAAAATCTGAATCCGGCGTTCACACCCACCCAACCTTTCAAGGTGGTGCGGGCGTTTATTTTATCGTCGATCAAAGCATAGGGCACTACCGGCGAATTGCCAGTTTCGCCGGTTTCGGCATTGCGCAATTGTGAGATCATAACGTTGGCCGTAGGCCCTAAAAAAAAGCCGATGCTTTTACCCAATTGATGGTTCCACAAAAACCGGAATTGTCCGATGCTATTTAGCTTGTTCGTCCAAGCCTCGTTTTCGTTGATATGGATGGCCATTAATTCAAAATTGAATGAACTTTTCGGGGAAACGATAGAAACCGCACCGATGCCGTATCCCAATCCCCAGGTATAGGTGCCATCGCCTTGCGGATAACGTGCCCCTACTTGAAAGATGTTATAAAATGAGTTTGCCCCTAACTTCAACTGAAAATTTCCGTGTAAACTTTCGCTTCCGTAAATTTCAAACTTGTTGTACCCATGTCTCACGATGTTTATCAGGCCAATGGGTACGCCGCTCACCGTGTCGGCAATATTGACGAGTGCCACCTGACAACCTTTTACCTCTTTGGCTACATTTAGCACGCCTGCAAACTGGCCGATTTCTACATCTTTTGCGAAGTTGAACACGCCAGCTACCTGCACAATGGCGTTGCCTCTGCTAAAGTTGAAAGCACCTGAAACTTGAGCGGCGGCCGCATTTCCACCGGCCAGATTGAACAGTCCGGATGCCTGAAAACCTGCCACGTCATCTTTTACCCAATTAATCAGACCTGCTGCCTGAGCGGCTTCAGCCCGGCCTGCATAATTCATGGCGCCAGCCACCTGGAGGCCCCGCGCCCTCCCTCCAGTGTAATTAAATAAGCCGCCAAACTGTGTTCCTGTAACATTGCGGCCCACAGAATTTCCAATGCCTGCAGCCTGTAGCCCGTTAACATCTTTTTTCACCATGTTCACAAATCCGCCTAACTCCATACCATCCACGCCTCCGCTAACGCCCATCAAGACATTCAACGAGAGGTTGTTCGTTACCTCATTGCTTTGAAAGGCATTAGTGCTGATATATGGCAGCACCGATACCTGGGCGATTCGCTTACCGCTTCTCGAAAGAGTGGCCCATTCGGCTTGCAGCCGCCATTTTTCTAAATTGAGCAAGGTTTCGTCAAAGGGATACATTTTGCCCTCGCTGCGTACAGTGCGCATGGCAGGCAGTTCAATCGGGTGGGCAGACAATGTGTCTCGTTGGGGTGGTTCGGGCGGCAGGTCCTCACTTACAAGAACGGCGGGTGGTTCATCTTCTGGTCCGGGAAGTTTCTGGATTTCAATACTTTGAGTGCCCCCGTCCTGCTGTATCTGGGGTTTATTTTCGTCTGTTTTCAGAACGATGTGGTTGCTGATGAGGGTGTAGACAATCTTTGTTTCAGCAAAGAGCTTTTCCAAGCCGATGGACAGGGGCACATCATTCACGCGGGCACTCACCCGCTGCCGCACGTTGACATAGTCGCTGCTGTAAGAGAAATGAATCTGGTAACGTTTGGTAAGATCGGTGAGCGCGGGTTTTAGACGTTCATTTCTAAAATTGAATGATACCCTTTGGGAAAGGACATCCGTTTGCGCCAATGCACTCACAGAAAACAATAATAGGAGGATTGTTGTCTGAGGTTTCATTTACTGCGGGCAATTTCTTGAATCTGAAGTGAGCCAGTTAGTCAGCACATCCCTCTCCCGAGAGCAGATATCCGTTCTTAGTGCTGGTGATTTTGAGGTTGAACGTGCCAGACAATACTTTCAGCACCTCATCGATATCAGGCTGCTCGAACGATACCGTGTAATGGCAATTGTTAATCTGGTTGTTGCTTACGCTGATATTCACTTCGAAATATCGCTCAAGAGTTTTGATGATGTCTTCCATCAGTGTATCGTCGAAATAGAGAAAGCGGTTTTTCCATGCCAAAGCATTGGGTATCTTTTCTTCTTCAAGCCGCACTTCGTGTATTTTTTTATCAAAAATGCCTGATGTGCCAGCCGTCAAAAAGACGGATTTGTTCTTCTCTTTGGAAGGCGCCAATTCAACTCTGCCAGTTTCCACAGTAACTTCCACCTGTTGTTCCGAAGTATAGGCTCTGATGTTGAAAGACGTTCCCAAAACGGTGGTGATTACATCTCCGCTTCGAATGCTAAAGGGATGGGTTTTGTCATGCTCTACTTCGAAAAAGGCCTCTCCTTCCAAGGTGACAATGCGCGTTTCAAAACCGGCGGCATAGGTCAGCTTGCTTTGGTCGTTCAGCCATATGTGGCTACCATCGGGCAGCACTACTTCTTTTTGTTCATCATTTAAGGTTTGCACATCGACCATCTGCGTGGGTCCTGGCTGCTTGCTCCACCATAGGCCAGCTGCTATTGCCAGCAATATTGCTGCGGCTACGCTCCACCGGCGAATGATAATGGATAGGGGCACCACTTTGGCGGTGCGATGAGATTCTGCTGTGGCAGCATCTATTTTAGCCCACGATTTTTCAAAATCAATCTCAAAAGGTTCGGCCTCAAGGCCAACGCTCATCTCCCAAACCCGTGTCATCTCTTCAAAGAACTTTTTGTTTGCATTCGTTTCGTTCAGCCAGGCAAAGAGTTCCTCCTCTTCCTGCCGCGACGTCTCAGCAGCAAGATGTTTTGCTATCAGTTCTGTATGCCGGTCGTATTGCATCACGTGATTTGACCTTTTCTGGGAATAGGATGTAGAAGTTTCGAATGTCCCCCTATCCATTGGGATATTTTTGTTGTTTGCGAATCCCAAAAAATCCCCAACTTTACCGGCAAAAGTAGCAACACCGTCCAAATTCTTCGATGAATGAGCAAATTACTGCTGCGGCGAAATTTTGGCGCAGAAGTGGATGTTTGGGCGAAATGAATAAAAAATAGATAACATGAGTAAAAAAAGAAATTCCGTGAAGAAGAAAGGCAATGTTGACGAAACCCGGCCTTTGTGGCAAAAAATCGCCATCGCAGTTTTCGTGGTATTGCTGATCGGGTTGGGCGGCAGATGGTTTATGAGCAACCAGTACTCCAACGAACACCTGGCCACGGCGGCTTACACCTCACCTACGGCTTCCGGAACAATTGGTGCTGAAGCTGGCACGAATGAGCTTTTGAAAGAATTTGAGAAGGGACATCGCATGTTTCAGGACGGGGACTACGATGGTGCTGCCGGACTTTTTAGTGCGTTTCTCGATACGATGACCAAAAACCCGGAGGCTTTTGATCCGTCCACCAAAAAATTTTATGTAGAAAATAGCCGCTGGAATCTGCTCATGGCCCAAATTGCCACTGGCAAAATTCCGGAAGAGCAATTGTTGAAAGTACTGGATGTGCTTTCGCAAAGCCCTTCTGGCGATTTTGCACAAAAGGCAAAAAAACTGAAAAAGGATTTGAAGTCAGTTTGGCGGTGAGATATTTTAGAGAGCTGCTAACCAGATTTAAGGGATTGTAATCCCCAAGAGTAAAAAAATGCGCCGTCATTTATACTCGAGAATGTCCACCCTTTCTTCGCAGAAGTCAAAATCTACATCCACATTGGAGGCCACAACCAGGGTGCGTCCTTTGGCAAACCGCTCCACGAGGCTGCGGTACCAGTCTATGCCCTGGTTGTCGAGATTGGTGGTGGGTTCATCAAGCAACAGCAGGGTAGAGCCGGAGCAAATTGCCAACACTAATTTGAGCCGCTGTTTCATGCCGGAGGAAAAGTGGCGTATCTGTTTGTCTTGGGCATTGGAGAAGGAAAGAAGGCCGGGCAGGTCTTTGGGGCGCAGGCCCTCAAGAAAAGGCTTAAACTGCAGGTGAAAATCTATAGCTTCTTTTAAAGTGAACTCTTCAATCAGGTCGATATAGGGCGCTGCATAACTCACAGTCTTGTACACATCGTCCCCTCCAATTATTTTACCATCAGAGGAGAATTCAATCTTGCCTTTCGAGGGCGACAAATGGCCCGATAGCACCTTTAGTAAGGTCGATTTGCCACTGCCATTTGGTCCGGTGACGGCATATCTACAGCCTTTTTTGAATTGGAATTCAATATCTCTGAAAATCCATTCAAATTTGTAGCGTTTGGAAAGCTTGTGGAGAGAAATATTCATAGCGTCATTGTCAACGAATCAATGAGACAGTAAAGCTATGAAACCATGAATCATCGTCTTCCATTTATTTGCTGGAAACCGCGCATGAGCCCCCGGTCGGCCTTGCGGATGAAATCGAGGATATAGTCCCTTTCGGGCGTGGCATCCAGGTCGGTTTCTATAAGTTCTACGGCTTGAGTGGTGTTGTATCCTTTGACAAAAAGGATGCGGTAAATATCCTGAATAAGATGGATTTGTTCTCCTGAAAAACCGCGACGGCGCAGCCCCACTGAGTTAATGCCCGCATATGACAAAGGCTCGCGGGCAGCTTTTACGAAGGGTGGAACGTCTTTGCGCACAAGCGATCCACCACCGATGAAAGCATGGGAGCCGATATTTACAAACTGATGAACAGCGGTAAGGCCTCCAAGAATGGCGTAATCTTCGACCTCGATATGACCGGCAAGTGTCACGCCGTTGGCGAGCACACAATGTTTGCGAATGTGGCAATCATGTGCAACATGCACATACGCCATAAGCAGGGTTCCCCGTCCTATTGTGGTGCGGTGGCTGGCTTTGGTGCCCCTGTTTAGGGTGCAATATTCCCGCACAGTAACTTCATCTCCAAGTTCTACTATGCTGTATTCGCCATTGAATTTCAGGTCCTGGGGAATAGCTCCTATCACAGCGCCGGGAAATATCTTGCAATTCTTCCCTATTCTGGACCCGTCCATGATGGTTACATGCGGCCCTACCCAAGTGCCGTCGCCGATGACGACATCTTCACCGACTGTCGTAAAAGGCTCAATCGTAACGTTTTCGCCAACGATAGCGCCTGGATGCACAAACTTCAAAGCATGTCCATTTCCATTGAGATAGGGTTGTGTGGGCGGATGTTCAGCAGTAATTTTCATTTCAATATTTTAGCGTGGTTTTAAAGTTGGTGTTCCCAGTACTGAACTATTTTTATTTAAAAAATTGAGGAAATACGTTTGGGATTGGTGCAAAATTCAGTTGGGAAGCTGGGCTACAGCTAATGCCGTTGGTTGACAGTAAAGGATAATGTGCAATGAAGGTTATGGGTAAACAACAATAAATTGTCGAACGGGTTGTCCCGGTATTTTTTCTCATTTTACCTAAACGTCTCTTTAACTAAAATCGCTTCCATTTATTGTATGTCTTTTTAAGATTTTTAGGCACACAAGTACAAAACTACCGGCTGCTTGCCACCAAGTCTTCAGTATTACTTTCTTTTTGCCGAACGATTTGGGCGATTAATTCCCCTTCGGAAACGAGTTTATTGCCCACATAAGCGGAACCGTGCATTCTCACCAAGCCGCGGCGTATCGGGCCTGTGAGTTCCATTTTGAGCATCAGAGTATCACCCGGCACCACTTTGTGTTTGAATTTCATGCCGTCAATTTTCACAAAGTAGGTGTCCCAGTTACCGGGGTCTCCCACCTTGGAAAGGGCCAAAATGCCGCCGGTCTGCGCCAGGGCCTCTATTTGAAGCACTCCGGGGAAGATGGGATTGTCTGGGAAATGCCCTTGAAAAAAAGCCTCGTTAAAGGTTATGTTTTTCACGCCGACGACATGTGATTCAGAAATTTCAACGATTTTATCCACCAACAAAAAAGGGTACCTGTGCGGCAGGTATTTAGCAATATCGGTGGAGGTGAAAATGGGCTCTGTGTTGGGGTCGTATTTCGGGGTGCCTTTGAGGCGTCGCTGCTCATTGTATAGTTTTTTGAGCATCCTGGCAAATTCGACATTGGCCGTATGCCCGGGTTTGGTGGCCACTATTTTCCCCTTAATGGGCTTGCCCACAAGGGCCAGGTCGCCCATTACATCGAGAAGTTTGTGGCGGGCTGGTTCATTGTTAAAATACAACTCAGTTGTATTCAAAATTCCCTCTTTGTCAATGGTCACACTGGGTTTGTTCAGCTTTTTAGCCAGACGTTCGAGTTCATCGGGGTTCATCAGCCGGTCCACAATGACGATGGCGTTGCTGAGGTCCCCCCCTTTGATGAGGTCGTGGTCCACGAGATATTCCAATTCATGGAGAAAAACAAAGGTGCGGCTCGGAGCTATTTCTGAAGCAAAATCTCCCGAATCATTCAGCGAAGCGTACTGCTGGCCCAAAGTCTTCGAGTCAAAATCAATCATTGTGGTCACCTGGAAGCTATCGGCAGGCAACGCCATCAATTCTGTTCCTGTGATTTCGTCGAGATAAGAAATGGGCTCAGTTATTTCGATATAGTCGCGCTCCTCCTCTTGCTCTTCGATACCGGCACTTTTCAAAACTTTCACAAACTCCCGGGCACTGCCATCCAAAATGGGAACTTCCGGGCCATCGATTTCAATCAAAACATTGTCGATGGACAGGCCAAAGAGTGCCGACAAAGCATGTTCGATGGTGCTGACATGTGCACTGTCCTGTTTGATGGTGGTCCCCCTCAAGGTAGATACAACGTTTGCGGTATCCGCCCGAATGACGGTTTGGTCACTCAAATCCATTCGTTGAAATTTTATGCCGTGACCGGCATCTGCAGGCTTAAAAGTCATAGTGACTTCTTTCCCGGTGTGCAATCCTATACCCCTAATGGTGGCGGGTTTTTTAATGGTATGTTGATTCATGATGCGGGCAAGTGTTTTTCAATGTGTTGATTAATGGATAAAGCCTCTATGGGCCAAATGCTGGGGCAATGCCGGTCAATTTTTAGGCAGCTTTTTCTCCAGCGCTATAATTTTTTTATACAAATCCGGTAGCTTCTTAAAAATGGCATAAGACCGGAGATAGTTGTTATACTGCAATGCAGGAGAGCCATAAATTGCTGTTCCCGGTTTCTTAACCGATGCTGCAACACCGCTTTGTGCCTGCACCTGCGTGCCTTCTGCCACGTCGATATGCCCCACAAACCCCGTCTGCCCTCCGATACGACACTGCTGCCCAATCTTGGTGCTGCCAGCGAAACCAGCCTGCGCTGCCACTACTGTATTTTCCCCAATTTCCACATTGTGCGCCACCATGACGAGATTGTCCAATTTCACTCCTTTTCGAATGATGGTGGACCCCAACGTGGCGCGGTCAATGGTGGTGTTGGCCCCGATTTCGACATCGTCTTCCAAAACGACATTACCGATTTGCGGAATCTTCGAGTATCTGCCGTCGGGTTGGGCCGCAAAGCCAAAGCCATCGCTGCCGATGACCACATTGGCATGCAGCACACAGTGGTCGCCGATTTTGCATCTGTCGTAAATTTTTACACCGGGATACAAGATGCAATCTTTTCCTATTTCAACATTTTTACCCACGAATACCTGGGGGTGAAGCACGGTGTTATCGCCTATTTTGCTCCCCTCATCTAAAATGGAAAAAGTGCCCACAGATACTCCTTTGCCCAAAGTGGCAAAAGGATGCACATCAGCTCTCTCCGAAATACCATTCGTGGCCATCATGATATTGTTGAATTTCTCCAATAAAACTCTGACAGAATCATAAACATCGTCCACTTTTATCAGAGCGGCAGCGGCAACTCGCCGAGGTGGTCCTTACC
>CAZPHZ010000131.1:0-8730 GCA_964586035.1 uncultured Saprospiraceae bacterium | reverse complement strand
TCCGCTGGACTACTCTTTCTCGATACCAGTCTGGAAGTTATCAAAATCTGGGCGGAGTTCAGGTTTGGCAAATGCCACCCCTGGATTTTGGAGCAATTACAAAAACGCCGCAACGACCTCTATTTACTTTGCGCTCCCGACCTTCCGTGGGCGTTCGACCCGCAGCGTGAAAACCCGGAAGACCGGGAAGAATTGTTCAGGCTTTATCAAAAGGTGCTGACTGAAATGCCAGTGCCTTTTCAGGAAATATCGGGGGCTGGTGAAGTGCGCCTGGCTCAAGCCATTTTCACGATAACCAAATTCCACCCAACTGCGAATCCATGAAAGATAAGAACATTGCCCAGATGGTGCAGGCGGATTATAATTCAAAATCCCAGGGAGATGGACCTATCCTTCTCTTCGATGGAGTTTGCAACCTCTGCAATTTCTCGGTACAGTGGATTATCCGGCACGATCCTGAAGGCATTTTCCGCTTCGCTTCGCTGCAATCGGAAACCGGAAAGCTGCTACTTAATAAATGTGGGTTGCAGCCGGACGCTATAAATACGGTTGTATTAGTAAAGGGCAACACTGCGAATATTCGGAGCAATGCGATATTGAAGGTATTTGAAATATTAGGTGGAAAGTGGGCTTGGTTAGCCATTTTGAGAGTGGTGCCATGTTCCATTCGCGATGCAGGCTATGAATGGCTAGCCCGCCACCGATATAATTGGTTTGGGAGAAAAAATACGTGCATGGTACCAACGCCTGAGCAAAAAGACAGGTTCATCTAACTGGAACCTCGAAGTGACGTTTTTTCGTTTCAAAGATTCATTTGCAGAAATGGCCGTTTGGATTTCCCCTTTCCGAGTCTTCTACTTCCGGGCGCATTCCTGTAATTTCGCCGCTAATTTTTGAAAAATTCAGACATGAAAAGAACTGAAATTGCTGATATTCTAAAAGACCCAAAGGCTGGCACCCAAGTAACCGTTATGGGCTGGGTACAGTCCTTTCGTTCCAATCGATTCATCTCTCTCAACGACGGTTCCTGCTTCGACACCCTCCAGGTGGTGGTCGATTTTGAAAAATTCGACGAGGAGTTTTTGAAAAAAATAAACTTCCATGCCTGTATCTCCGCTTCCGGAAAACTTGTTGAATCACAGGGAGCAGGGCAAACTATAGAAATTCAGGCTGATAGCATCGAACTGCTCGGCGAGTGCAAACCCGAAGAATATCCCTTGCAGCCAAAGCGCATGACGATGGAGTTCTTGCGCGAAAAAGCCCACCTCCGCATGCGTACAAATACGTTCAGGTCGGTGTTTCGCATCCGCCACGCCGTGGCTTTTGCCGTCCACAAGTATTTCAACGATAAGGGGTATTACTACATACACACACCCATCGTTACTGGCAGCGACGCAGAGGGTGCCGGGGAGATGTTTCAGGTGACCACGCTCGATGTGGGCAATCCACCCCGAACTGAAGAGGGAGCCATCGACTGGAAGGAAGATTTTTTTGGCAAAAGCACCAACCTCACCGTATCGGGGCAGTTGCAGGGCGAAATTGCAGCGCTGGCATTGGGCAAGATATACACCTTTGGGCCTACTTTTAGGGCGGAAAAATCTTACACTCCAAGGCACCTCGCAGAGTTTTGGATGATTGAGCCCGAAGTCGCTTTTTTCGATATCAATGACAACATGGACCTCGCAGAGGACTTCGTCAAGTTCCTCATCAACCACATCCTTAGCAACTACCTGCCCGACCTCGAATTTCTCGACAACCGCATCAAACAGGCCGAGAAAAACATAAAGCAAGAGGAGCGCCGGCCCATGGGCCTCATCGACATGCTTCGCTTCGTGGTTGACAACGACTTCGAGCGAATCACCTATACCGAGGCAGTTCACATTTTGCAAAACTCCAAGCCTTACAAAAAAGGTCGTTTTCAGTTTCCTGTGGAATGGGGCCGGGATTTACAATCGGAGCATGAGCGCTACTTGGTGGAAAAACATTTCAAAAAACCCGTGGCCGTTGTTGATTATCCAAAAAAAATTAAAGCGTTTTACATGCGCGAAAATGAAGGCACGGAGTCCGGCAAAGAGACCGTAGCAGCCATGGACGTGCTATTCCCTTACATCGGCGAAGTCATCGGGGGCTCGCAACGGGAAGAGCGCAGCGGTAAACTGCTTGAACGAATCCACGAACAGGGCATTCCCGAAAAGGACCTATGGTGGTACCTCCAATTGCGACAATTTGGCGGATGCCCGCATTCGGGTTTCGGTCTCGGCTTCGAGCGCATGGTGCAGTTCATCACCGGCATGGCAAATATCAGGGATGTGATTCCCTTTCCACGAGCAGCGGGCAGTGCGGAGTTTTAAACCTATGCCCGCTTTTGGTTGTTGGTATGTTTTCCTGGCAAACAGACTACCTGCATATTTTAACAAAGAACAGCCCGCTCAATGCTTACAGTACAAAATCTCACAAAAACATACGCCTCTGGCAACCGGGCACTCACCGTCCTCGATGGCGTCAGTTTCAACATCGGAGAGGGAGAGACATTTTCAATAGTTGGTCCGTCGGGAAGTGGCAAGACTACCCTGCTCGGCCTCTGTGCGGGACTTGACCGCGCATCGGCCGGCTCGGTCACGCTGAACGGAATTAGTCTCGACGAGTTGAGCGAGGATGAGAGAGCCTCAGTGCGCAACCAGCACGTGGGTTTTGTTTTTCAAAATTTCCAGCTACTACCTACCCTCACAGCACTCGAAAACGTGATGGTACCGATGGAGTTGCGCGGGGAAAAAGGAGCTGCGGGAAAGGCAGAGGAACTGCTCGAAAGAGTGGGTCTCGCAGGCCGGGAGCACCATTACCCGGCACAGCTATCCGGTGGAGAGCAGCAGCGCGTTTCACTTGCACGAGCGTTCGCCAATAAACCAAAAATCCTTTTCGCGGACGAACCCACCGGCAATCTCGACGCCGAAACCCATGATGTGGTGGAAACCCTGCTATTCGACCTGAACCGGGAGGCAGGCACCACGCTCGTTTTGGTGACCCATGACCTCGAATTGGCTAAAAAAACCGGCCGGATTTTGAAATTGCGGGGAGGAAAAGTAGTGGATTAATTAAACGTTATGTGTCAGCATGTTTTTTGCAATTTATTGAATTACCGCTATTTTTGGGTGCCCGTAAAACTCATCCCCGGCCCTTCAGGCCTTTTTATCAAATTCATTTTTCATTTATGAAATCCCTGACGTACCCCGTACTTTCTGCTTTTTTGGTTCTGGCAATTGCCGCATTCCGGCTTCCCGAATCAGGACAGAACAAAGTGGTGTTGACCTGTAATTTGAATTCCTGCGACAAAGTGGACTCCATTTTCCTGTTTGAATTCAACGGCATAAATTTTAAGAAAATACAAGCTGCCCCGACACAGGACTGGCAGACATACCAATTCAAGATGCCGGCTACCGGGCCACGATTCTATTACGTTGGGCAGGCTGCCAACAATGTTAAACCTATCATTTTAGGCACGGAAGAAGAAGTGGTGTTGAACGGTACCTGCAGCAGCTTTCAAAGGGCTCAGCTGGTAAATTCCGACCTGAACAAAAGTTACGAGGTACTGAAAGCCTTGCTAAATAAATACAAAAACGAATTTGGACAGAGCCTTCAGCAACTCCAGGCTGCCAATGCACAAAACAACATCGGCCAGGCCAATGGCATCGTCCGGAAGTTGGGGAAAATAGATGCCGAACGCCTTCATCTGATTGATTCCCTGAAAAAGGAAAGCCCTTACTTAGCTAAAATTGCAGCGTTAAATACCTACCTGAGTTATCAAAACCACGGCAGCGGGGACTATACCGAAATCGAATATTTCGCCACCCATTACTTCCAATTGGTGGATTGGAACGACCCCGGCCTCCATTATATGCCCTGGGTGTACGAAGGGCTGAAAGGGTTTACACAAACTTTGACCAGTGTAAATTTGCCGGGTGCCAAGCAGAAGCATTACCTCGACCTTTTATTGAGCCAGATTCCTGAATCTTCACGTACTTACATGTTAGCGTTGGGAGGTATCATTGGAGGGTTGCAAGTCAAAAAGAGCCCTCTCATCAAAAGTTATGCGCAGCGCTATTATGACAAATACAAAAATTCCGAACCGGAGGCAGCTGTGCAAATTCAACAACTACTGAAGCAAACTGCCACTTTCAGCCCCGGGAGCGAGGCTCCCGTTTTTACCATGAACACACCCGATGGCAATCCTCTGAGCCTGGAGAGTTTGAGAGGTAAGGTTCTGCTCATCGACTTTTGGGCAAGCTGGTGCGGTCCCTGCCGGCGGGAAAATCCACGCGTGGTAGAAGCTTATCAAAAATACCACGATAAGGGCTTCGACGTGCTCGGCGTGAGCCTCGACAAGACCAAAGACCGCTGGTTGGCGGCTATCGAAAAGGACGGCCTGCTTTGGCACCATGTCTCCGACCTGAAGGGGTGGCAAAATGCTGCCGCCCGGCTTTATGGCGTGCGCTCCATACCTCACACCGTGCTCTTAGACAAAGATGGAAAAATTATCACCCGAGGCTTGCGAGGTGAGGCACTCATCACCAAATTGGAAGAAATATTTGGAGAGTAAACTCGATTTAGTTCAACAAAAAAGGGAGCGGCAAATCGCTCCCTTTTTTGTTTCGTCCTTATTTACCGAAGGTTATTTTAAATGCAAAAGCATGCTTACACGGCGGTTGTTTTTGAAGTCTTTCAGGAATGTAAATCATAAAACCTTTGCCCACTTTTTGCCAGGTCAATTCCTCGCCGGAGCCCAAAAGCGTCACCTTTGCCGTCTTCGGCAAACCGATTGAGGAAACCGAGATGGCCGATGGAATTTCATTTTCGTCCTTATCTGCCAGATAGATGGCGTACAGCGATTTTCCGTCTTTTTTTTCAGTCAGGCAAACCTTGCCTTCCTTAAATGGCTCAATGGGCCGCGTGCCGTATATCGCCTCGCTGTTGATGTGCATCCAATTGCCAATTTCCGCTAATCGTTCATAGGCCTGGGGGTCCAGTTCACCATCCGGCCCGGGCCCCACATTGAGGAGAAAATTGCCGCCCTTGGCCACAATGTCCACGAGCATATGAATGAGCTGATGCGTGGGTTTATAGTTCGGATTCGAAGAATACGACCAGCCACCAGCCATGGTCATGCAGGTTTCCCAGGGGTATGGAAGGGGCTTTTCGGGAATGTGTTGCTCTGGCGTGCGGTAGTTTTCGTAAGGGCCGTGTACACTTCGGTCCACGATGAGGATGCCCGGTTGCTTTTGTCGTGCCATGCCGGCGATGCGGGGCATGTCGATATTTTGCCCCCAATCGGGGATATCGTAACCCCAGGAACGCACCTCATTGTTGATGGTGCTGTCGGGGCGCACCCAGCCGCCGTCGAGCCATAGAATATCCAGCGGGCCATAACCGGTCATCAATTCCTCAATTTGGTTGTAGGTAAAATCCTCGAATCGCTGCCAGCGTTCCGGGTACTTTCTAATATCGTAGTTGTTGCAGCGGTTGGGCGTAGCCCACTCCGGAGCCCAATAATCGTCGTTGTGCCAATCGGGTTTGGAGAAATAGGCCCCGGCCATAAAGCCTTTTTTTCGGAAAGCCTCGAAAATTTGTTTCGACACATTGGCTTTGGGTGAGTTGCGAAAGGGGCAGTCGGGTCCAGTGATTTTGTAATCGGTGTATTTGGAGTCGAACATGCAAAAGCCGTCATGGTGTTTGGTGGTGAAAACGACATACCGCATACCTGCGTCCCAGGCGGCCTGTGCCCATTTTTCGGGGTCGAATTTGGTTGGATTAAAAGTCTTCGGCAGCTCCTCATAGCGTCGCACATAGTCCACGTAATTCGCTCCTTTCCGGTCAATCCAATCTTCGGAGCAAATGGACCAACTCTCCACCACGCCCCATTGGCTGTATGTGCCCCAGTGCATCATGAAGCCGAATTTCCTATCCTGCCATTGATCCAGTTTGGCCTGGACCAGCGGGTCGGAATCCGGCACGTAGCTTTGTTTTTGGCCGAAGGCAAAAGCCGCCAGCAAGCATGCTACCGGCAGAGTGAGCAGCATTTTCATCCCATTATTTTTTATTTTGAAAAAAAGACAATTTCCCCACCGCCTCCGGATGCTTTTCGAGGAAACTTTTCAACATGGTTTCGTCGAGAAGGAAGGTGAGCTTAGCGCCGAATTTACCGGGCGTTTTCAAGTGGATGCGCACCAAGTGAAACAGCCCAAAGTCGCGCTCCGTGATCTTCTCTACGTTGTGATAGGGGTAGCGGAAGGTTTTGAAATAATTAGAAGCATAGACATAGAGCTCATCCAATTCGACCCGAAGCAATTGCAACAATGTAAAATACAGCACCACGAGACCCGCCACAAAAAACAGCGCCAGACCGGCCTTGAAAGTACCGGCCGGAACACTCCCGAAATGTGGCGCTTTGGCCATCAGAACGGCAATGGTGAATATGCCGAAGAATACGATCCAGAATGTAGGAAAGAAGATTTTCAGAAACAAAGTGGAGTTGGAAGATATTCGTTGCATAGTATCTATTCAAAATGGAAGCTGCCGGACTAAATAGAGCATCATGAAGAGGACAGGCAGCCGGTTACTACACGATGCCTCTATCAGTCTTTTGGAGTTTTTGGTACATCGCCAGGCTCAAGCGCCATTTGCTTTTTTTCTACCCTTCGGGCAATGAAGATGCTGACCTCATAAAGCAGTATCAACGGCACCGAAATCAATATTTGACTAAAGACATCGGGAGGGGTGATGATACTGGAAACTATCACGATGATAACCATTGCATGCCTGCGGTAAGATTTCATCATTGCGGAGGAAACAATGCCGAGCTTGGCCAAAACGTGTGCCGCCACCGGCAACTCAAAGACCAAACCCACAGGCAGCGTCAGCATGACCATGTAACTTATGTAAGAACCCAATGCGGGAAATGGCGTGACCCCCGGAAGGTTGTACCCTGCCAGAAAGCTGATGGCGAATGGCGAGATGACAAAATAGCCAAAGCACACGCCAAACAAAAACAAGAAAGAACAGATGGCTACTGCGTAGCGCGTCAGTTTTTGTTCTTTATCGTAAAGCCCCGGTTTTATGAATCGCCATATTTCCCAAAAAATATAAGGGATGGAACATAAGATACCCAACATGAAAGAAACCTTTATGTGGGTTAGAAATGGCTCGCCGAAATTAGGTGTGACAAATTTAAACTCCGGTGGTGCCAAGCACAGGGTTTCGCCCATGCCTAATCCATGCGACCAATTGCAAAGCACACGGTATGTGATAAAATCAGGACTTTTTGGACCAAAAATTACCGTATTGAAAACGAAGTCTTTGGCCAAAAAAGCACCTATGCCTATCACCACCACCGATACGGCAGAGCGCATAATGTGCCAGCGCAATTCTTCCAGATGATCGAAAAAGGACATTTCCTTTTCCGGTTCTTCCTCTTTTTCGGGTGATTCAATATGTGCTTGGTCCAAAGCCATGTCTATGGGTGGTTTATCCGCCAGAGGCGGAATTGCAACGGAGGCGGGCACTCCCAGTACCCGCCCGGCTGATTCATTGAAGGTGCAAAAGTAACAATTGGCGGTTTTGTTTGGAAGGAAGTCCGGCCAGAGCATCGCCATATAATCAGCTGCCCCCTGTTTCTTTTTCACAGCGGTGCATTATGCAGTCAAAATCTCCTCTGCAAGTTTCATATAAAACCATTCTTACCTTGTAAGACCAGTTACCTATTGCTCATCGGGTCTTCCTTCCTTATGGGAATGGGCGGCCAAAAAACCTTCAAACATGAAAGAACTATTTGCCCTCGCGGCGCTTTGCAGCGCCGCCGGGACACTCGTGTCCCAACCTCTCGCCGACATCACTTACCGGACAGTGTTGAAGGAAAAAATCCCCCTCGCTTACGAGATACCCAATGAACGCGACATCTTCTGGCAGAAACGAGTCTGGCGGGTGATAGATGTGCGCGAAAAAATGAACCTGCCGTTTACCTGGCCAAAGGAGCCTTTTTTTGAAATTATTACAAAAGCAGCCGAAGCCGGCGACATCACTTTGTACAGCCCCGGTACGGACGAATTCTCCCATCCGCTTTCGCCGGAAGAACTCGAAGAAATTTTAAACAAAACTGATACCGCTGAAATTTGGGAGGACCCCAACCACTCCCACTTGGAAGTCATTCGCACGCCGGTCTATTACGAAGACATCAAGCGCTTCCGCCTCCAGGAAATGTGGTATTTCGACAGCAAGACGAGCACGCTGAAAGTGCGCATCCTCGGCATCGCCCCCGTCAAAGAACGCCATGCGGAAAATGGTGATGTCATCGGCGATATGCCGCTTTTCTGGGTGCACTACCCCAGTGCGCGGGCTTTGCTGGCGCAACACGCCGTGTTTACCGAAGGCAACGAAAATGAACGGCTGACCTGGGAGGACTGGCTCGAAATGCGCAAGTTTTCCAGCTATATCACCAAAGAAGGCAATGTGCGCGACAACCGCCTGCAAGACCTGTATTCAGGAGTAGATTTACTGCTCGAGGCCAACAAAATCAAAGAGGAGATTTTTAACTTCGAGCAGGACTTGTGGAAGTATTGATGGGTGGAGAAAACATGGGAAACCGACGGGTTTCCCATGTCTGTTTGAATTCAATCCGTAAAATTTACTACTTTCGTTTTCATGGCAGATGTTCACCAGCCCAAAGTCAGGAGCTACAATATG
>CAZPHZ010000130.1:0-8771 GCA_964586035.1 uncultured Saprospiraceae bacterium | reverse complement strand
TATTGGTCCATTGATTAAGGAACTAAGGGATGACTTCTTGCTTGAGGAAACAGAGCACCTGAATCTACGGTTGGTTGATATTAATAGCAAGTTTGGTAATAGAGTAATAAAACACGAACAAGCTCACATAGATCAAATGGAAGAAGGTAGGGCTGCTTATGGAGACGGATGGGTTATGTGGCAAGGAAAAATATATCTAAGAAAACAAACAGGTGGCGCACCGCACCACAAATCGTCCGCCATATCTTCCTGAATAATTTCTATCAATTGCAGGTCACTCTTTGCTAAGGCTAGGTTAAATGCCGGTTCGTGGCCTTCGCGCAATGCTTTGATGAAATTGGTGAACATTGCCCGGTACCCGGCAAGGTCCCGCAGGCCGGGAAAGATGAGCTTCCATTTTTTTCCACGCACAAAAATGAACAAGCCATTCGACTCGAAAGTGATGGAACCCCTGGTTCCAAAGGCTTTCGATATGCGCACCCCTTTCAGCAGGGCATTCACTTCCCAGGAATAAAGCAGTGTGCCGACGGCGCCTTCGGTAAATTTGGCAACCACTTGTATGCTGCGGTCCATGCCGGTACGCTCGCCCGGCTGAAAACCCTGCACGGTGTGGATGAGGAATCCCATATTTGATAAAAAGCTGATCCAATGGATGCCGCCCTCATACAGTGCGCCGCCACCTGATACCAGTTCGTCGTCGCGCCAGTTGTTCGTTTTTTGCAGTTTGGTGGCGTTGAGGTAAATAAACTTCACCTCTCCAATCAATCCACTGCCGAGGAGCTCGCGCAGGCGGGCCAGCGAGGGTTTATAAAAATAGTTTTCCGCCACCATCACCTGCACCCTGTGTTTTCGCTGCTCCTCTTTTACCGTATCGAAATCTGAGGAGTGCAAAAACGGTGGTTTCTCCACGATGACGTGCTTGCCGGCCTGTATGGCAGCGAGTGCAAGTTTCAGGTGGTTCATGGGCGGGGTCAATATCATGACCACGTCGATATCCGGAGAATCGATGGCCGCTTCGTAGCTGTCGAAATGCCCTTTGCCCTTGTGTTTTTTGCAAAACGCGGCGGCTTTATCTGCCGAGCGGCTGGCATAGTATCGCTCCACTCCGGGCATTTTGCCGAGCGTCTTGCTGTGCAATTTTGCGGCGAAGCCGCAACCCAGAAACGCTATGCGAACGGGCTTTCCGGGCTCTATCGTTTTGAATGGCATAAAATGCGGTGTTAAAAAAAACAAAACTACCGAATTCCTAAATCCAATCTGGCAATTCTTTGTGTGGCTTTTTCCAAAGCTTCAGGATTCCCCACATCCAACCAGAAGTCAGCGTCGTGCGGATACCCTGCAATGCGAACCTTTTTAGCGGCCTTTAGATAAACCTCGATGATGGAAAATTTTTCTTCATCGGGTAGCCATTTGAACAGTGCAGGGTCCACCACTTGCAGGCCGCTAAACCCCCATTCCGATACCTTGGCAGGGGCCGGATGAATACACCAACGGGTTTCGCCCGTTTTGCCGTTCCGCCAGCCCTGCATCTCCATTTTTTCATCAAAAAGAAGGTAGCGCGAGGTTCGACGGTGCCTCACCGCCAAAGTGGCCACCGCACCTGAGCGCTGGTGGGCGTCGTAAAATTCATTCAAATCAAGGACCGTCAATACGTCGGTGTTGCATAGCAAAAAGGGCTGCCCGTCGTCAAAGAACCATGCCGCCTTTTTGAGTCCCCCTCCGGTTTCGAGCAACTGCCCGCTCTCATCGGAAATGACTATGTGAATGCCAAAACTATTATTGCGCTCGATGAATTCAATGACCTGCCCGGCAAAGTGGTGCACGTTTACCACCACCTGCGTACACCCGGCTTTAATCAACCTCCGCAAGGATATTTCGAGCAGTGGAATACCATTGACTTCAACCAAGGCTTTCGGCTTGTCTTTAGTGTGGGGGCGAAGCCGGGTTCCAAGCCCGGCGGCAAAAAGCATGGCTTTCATAAAGATGCGTTGGGTTGATGGTGCATTAGATTGGCTTGCCGGTGAGGGTTTCAAACTTTTCCGTGTTCCCACACGGCAGTATTTTTCAAAAATTCCCGCATAGCCTTGGCAGTACTTCGCGGCGCCTCGAACATACCCATATGGCCAGACGTGGCCAATACCCTGATATCGGCAATTGCTGGCAGGTGTGTCTGTTCTAAACTAACCTCCATGGGAATGGCGGCATCGAGCTTACCTATGTAAAAAAGTACGGGGCAGGGTATATCGCGCAATACCGCTGTGCGATCGGGACGGAGGCGCATGGCCAACAATGCCGCGATGATGGCATTGGTGGAGTAATGGGCGGCATTATGAATCAACCTGTTCACCTCCATTTGATAACCTTTCGAGAAATCATACGCAAACAACGTGGGAATAAGCTGCCTGACATACAATATATGTCCGTTTTTCTTGATGAAATCGATGGCTTTCAAACGCCCCTGTTTTTTCTCCGCTGAGTCGGCAAAAGGGTGGGAATGAAACAGGCACAAGCCAGCCAAATAGCCTTTATTCTTTTCGGCAAAAGCGAGGCTGGCGTAGCCGCCCATGGAATGACCCACCAGGATGCACTTTTCTATACCGAGGTGGTGGAGCACTGCCTTTATCACTTCCCCCATGATTTCGATGGTGAGGTTATCAACCATCTCAGAATTGCCGAAACCCGGCAGGTCAATGCTGATAAACCTCCTGTTGGGAATCAACTCCAGCCATTCCCTCCACATGCGGCTGTCTTCGCAAAAACCATGAATCAGCACCAGCGGAGGCTCTTCGCCTTCGCCGGCCGTGTAAAATGCAATTTCTTTACCCTGAAAATATATAGTTTCCATAAGTGCTGACGGTACATATCAGGGGGCAAGTTTAGCAAAGTTTACGAAAGAAAAACAGTGCCGTAAAGAATGAAAGAACAACTCACCGGGGGCGGCAGCAATTTTCAGATGACAAGAGTTTTGCATACATAATTGTATTTATGCAAAAAAGTAGCGTTCAATTTCTAATTTTACACACATCTTTAGTTGACAGCCAGCCTCCTTTCTGCCAACTATTTACTGGTTAAAATCAATAGACCATAACTAACTAATGTCCTTCGGAAAACTTAAAAAGGGACTTAATACTATCGAGACGCTCGAACGGGAACTGCACCTGAAACAGTTGCAGATAAACCGTTTGTTAAATATCACACAGGCCATCAACAACAATGTGAAGGTTTCCGGTTTGTTTGAGATGTACAGCTCATTTTTAAGCTGGGAAATGTGGGTGAAAAAAATGGCGCTGTTTTTCCGGCAAAACGACACTTGGATTTGCACCGCCTCTATTGGCATTGAAAAGCGCATGCTCCAGATGGACATCACCGGACAACTTGCCAAATACACCCGCCTCAACAATGTATCCGATACGGATCATCCTTTCGTCAAACTCTTTGATGTGGTAGTGCCGGTGCGGCACAAGGAAGTGCCATTGGCCTATGTCTTCATCGGTGGGTTCGGGGAGGACGATGATATGTACAACAAAGTGCAGTTTATCACCACTATCACCAACATCATCACGGTGGCCATTGAAAACAAACGCCTTTTCAAACAGCAATTAGAGCAGGAGCGGATGCGGCGGGAAATGGAATTGGCGCGCGAGATGCAGCAATTGCTGATACCAAAAAAATTCCCCTCTTGTGATGCTTACGAACTGGAGGGTATTTACATTCCTCACCTCAACGTGGGGGGAGATTACTTCGATTTTGTTGAACATCCGGATGGTAAACTCACATTTTGCATCGCTGACATTGCGGGAAAAGGAGTAGCGGCAGCTCTGTTGATGTCTAATTTTCAGGCCAACTTTCACACTCTGTTGCAGCAAAATGGCAGCTTGAGGGATTTTGTGACTGCGTTGAATTTAGCGGTGTTGCGCATCACCAAAGGTGAACGATTCCTTACCTTCTTCGTTGGTCAATACGACAAGAAGTCAAGAATGCTGAATTATGTGAATGCAGGCCACACGCCGCCGTCATTGGCCATGGATAATAAGCTGATTCAGCTCGAAGCTGGCACCACGGTTTTGGGCGCTTTTGATGATTTGCCGTTTGTCGATGAGGGAAACGTTCATTTAGAAAACGGGGCCCTGATTATGCTTTCCACAGATGGCTTGTCCGAACTTAAAAATGAAGCGGGAGAATTTCTCGACAACGATTTCGGCGAGCGATTCGTGTTGAAAAACTACCAACTTCAGGCCAGGGAGTTCAACCTTAAAATAATGGAGGAACTGGAGCAATTCAAAGGGAAGGCGAGTTTTCAGGATGACTTTACCGTGCTAACTTGCAAGATATTTTGAGGACTTTTGTCGAAAAGCGTTTCCCGTTGCTAAAAAGAGGCGGAAACTTGCGCTGCCTTCTGTCCTGTGTAAAACTTTAGAAAAAGAAAAGATGCACACAGCCTCTGTTTTCAAAATTGTCAGATCCGAACGATACCGAAAGAATGGCGGGAGTTTTGAGTCAGTGGTCCGGTGAAATAGAAATGTTGAAATATTAAAACGAGCACCATCACAAGTGCACAACGAGAAGAATTTTGAACAAAAAAGATAAAAATGCGGCCGGTATATTGGCGTTATTTTTAGGCTGGCTGGGGTTCCACCGTTTTTACCTCGGACAAACCGGTTTGGGCATAGTCTATCTAATGTTCTGCTGGTTTCCGCTCATTTGGCTGGTTGCATTCATCGATGCCATTAGTTTGTTCTCCATGGACCAGCAGCGGTTTGATGAAAAATACAACAACCCCGAACAGCAATTTGGAGGCAGGTCAACTGATTTTGACCGCCGCTACCGCCGGGCTAAAACGGTAGACAGGCACGACCGTAAACGGCAACAACGAACCAGCCGTAAAAAAGCAAAACATTCCCGCCAAAACCCCTACAAGAAAAGGGGACTTGAAAGGTTCAAGGACTTCGATTACGCAGGAGCCATCGAGGATTTTCAAAAATCCATAGAAACCGACCCCAAAGATGTCGCAACTCATTTCAACCTGGCCTGTGTGTACTCGCTCACCGAAAATGCCAACCTGGCATTCTTTCATCTGGACAAAGCCGTGGAGTATGGGTTCAAGGATTTTAACAAAATAAAGGAACACCATGCCCTGGCATTTCTTCGTATCCAGGAAGATTTTGATAGTTTTGAGCAAAATGGCTTTCGGTTGCAAAAAACCAGCGCCGAACCTGCCGCAGAAAAAGATTTGCTAAACACAGAACCCGACCTGCTCGACCAGCTTAATAAATTGGGCGAATTGCGGAAAAAAGGTCTGCTCACCGAGAAAGAATTTGCCGAGCAAAAGAGGAAGCTCCTGGGATGACGGCACGGCATATTTGGCGGGAATTTTGCAAAATCCGGAATATCAGAACCCCGATGATAACATCCTATTAACTTCATGACTATGCACAAAAGCAGAATTTAGCCGTTTCATTAGACGAACACTTAACACAAATGCTATGGTAGCAGAAAACCTCATCTCCACAGCCGTCCTTCCACTCCGAACCTCCGATACCGGTAAAATGGCACTTGCTTCCATGGAGGACTTCAACGTCCGCCACCTGCCCATTGTCAACGACAAACAGCTTCTCGGTGTGATTAGCGAAGACGACATCGTGGTGAACAATATGGATGAGGCAGTTGGCTCCTATAAGCTGTCCATGAAAAAACCCTATGTGAAAGTCACCGACCACCTGTACGAAGTGATGCGGCTCTTAGCCGAGCACCAACTTACGGTGATTCCTGTTGTCGATGAACTGGGCAATTACGTGGGCATGATATCGCTGGAAGATACCCTGAACTTTTTTGCTAAAACCGCTGCCTTTAGTGAATCGGGCAGCATCGTGGTGCTGGAATTTCAACAGCGCAGCTATTCGCTTGCCGAAATTGCAAGGCTTGTTGAAGCGGAAAATGCCAACATTCTCAGCACCTTTGTCACTTCCCGGCCGGAGTCGTCCCTCGTGGAAGTCACACTTAAAATCAACCGGCAGGACATCCACGACATCCTCTCCGCTTTTGGCCGTTTTGGCTATGTCATCAAAGCTTCTTTCAACGAAGAAGAATACCTGGAGTCGCTGCAAGAACGATTCGATGCCCTGATGAACTTCCTCAATGTTTAGCTACGAAATACCTTCCCGTTGGATAAAGCGGCATGGGAATATCTCTCTTATGCCGCTTCGTTTTTGGAAAATGGCTTTTCAGCCGGGTTAAAATTCCACTACTTAAAAGACTATTTTTGCCATTAGCCTCAAATGACGTTTCACTGACCAATCCTCCCCGATGGATATTTATCAAAAAAAAGCAAAGTGGAAATGGTATCTGGCCATAGGGGCCGTGGTGATTGTCGCCATCTCCATGTTTTACACAAAGTACCTTACCGACAGGCTGGCCATTGAAGAAGTGAAAAAAGTGGAGCAACTCAAAACGGCCATGGAAACCCTGTCCATCTCCTCCCAGAACGCCGAAGACCTCAATTGCGATGTGCGGTTTCAAAATCAGGTGATAGAATCGAACACGACCATTCCCATACTCTTGGTGGACGACCTTGGAAACCCCCAGGATGCTCGGAATTTTGGTGAAAAAAACGACACCAGCCGGGTGTTTATGAAAAAGAAATTAGCGGAGTTTCTAAAAGAAGGGAAGGAACCGCTCGCCATTTCTTATCTCGGCGGCACTTTGTTCCTCTATTTTGAGCATTCCTTTATTTTGAAATTGCTCACCTATTATCCCTTGCTTCAGCTCATTCTCATCGCCGCATTTATCGGCTTCGGTTACCTCGGATTTAGCGCGGCGCGGCGCGCAGAGCAAAACAGGGTTTGGGTGGGAATGGCCAAAGAAACGGCGCACCAGTTGGGCACGCCCATCTCCGGCATCATCGCCTGGATAGAACATCTGAAATCATTGAGGGAAAACGATGAAGAACTGCACGAGGTGCTGAACGAGCTGAGCAAAGACACCACTCGCCTGGAGCTCATCTCCGACCGTTTTTCCAAAATCGGCTCCGCACCAGAGCTCACGCCTGTGGATATTTACGAGGAGCTCGGCAAATGCCGTGAGTACATGAAACCCCGCTCACCGCGGAAAGTAAGTTTCGACTTTCCCGGCCCCGGCAACGAACCTGTGCTGGTGCGTATCAATTCCCATCTTTTCGACTGGGTGGTGGAAAATCTCATGCGCAATGCGTTGGATTCCATGGATGGAAAAGGCCAAATAAGCGCGGCCGTCTACAACGACGACCATTCTGTTTTTATCGACCTCAGCGATACCGGAAAGGGAATCCCGGCTTCAAAATTCAAAACCGTATTCCGGCCGGGCTACTCCACCAAGAAAAGAGGCTGGGGCCTCGGGCTTTCATTGGCCAAACGCATCATCGAAGAATACCATGGCGGCAAAATATTTGTCAAAAAATCCACGCCCGGGGAGGAGACGACCTTCACGATACAACTGCCGAAATAGGGGTCTTTGTATTTCAGCAGCTTGAAATTCCGAGGGGTGTGTTTTATCAAGGTGAACAAAAGCGCAAGCCGTACAAAGGAAGCTTCCACGAATAAATTGAGCTTATTTGGCGTTGGGCGTGAATACGTACTCAGGTTTCGGCACTAAAAGAAAAACCTGTTGTCGCAAGTCTGTTTTCCCCATAAAGAGCAGTTGCGGGTGGGGGGAAGCATAGCTCGACACTGTCTTGCCCTCGGCCCGGGATGTGCCACATCGCTTATCGTGCACACCGCCAGTTTGAGTTCCCTACCTGCTGCCCCGTTGGCTGAAGGGGTATATGGGTGCGAATAGTTTGAGTAATTTTACAGACTGACGTTGGCGGTAATTAAAAACATTACAGCAAAAAAAATATTAAACATGAAAGTTACCGCAGAAAAAAATGAAAAGGTTGCCAATATGATATTTGCATCCATTTATCCATTATACCTGAATAGATTGGAGAAAAATGGTAGAACAAAAGAAGAACTTAATCAGGTAATTAAATGGTTTACTGGTTTTGATCAAGATGCTTTAAAAACACTTATTGATGAAAAAGCAACTTTTAGAACATTTTTTCAAAAAGCTAAAATAAATCCCAACGCACACTTGATTAAAGGAGTCGTTTGTGGTTATCGAATTGAAGAAATAGAAGATGAATTTGAATTGTATAAACAATGTAGACAAATGGAAAAGCTGATTGATGAATTGGCAAGGGGTCGTAAAATGGAAAAAATATTACGGGGTGAAAAAAAATGAAAATATGAACATAAAACAATTAGTATTCGGACTTCTGACAATTTTACTGATAAGTTGCAATTCGACATCGAGAGAAAAGAACACGAATGAAACAGAAACCTATCCTGACATTAATATTGTCGGTGCAATGAAAAATGTGATGTGGAAAGGCGAATTAGGCAGTAGCATTGACCTTGACACTATTTCGGACAAAAACGGACTTTATGGACTTGGGCCTGTGAGCTATTTAACAGGTGAATTGCTGATTAGCAACGGGAAAAGCTACGTGTCAAAAGTGACTTCGGACACGACAATGACTGTTGAGAAAACATTTAAAATTTCCGCACCTTTCTTTGTTTATGGAAATGTAGCTGAATGGAATGAAGTTGAATTGCCATCTGACGTCATGACAATTCAGGATTTAGAGAAATTCATTGACAATAAAACGACTGAATTCAAAAGACCTTTTGCCTTTAAATTAGTTGGACAAGTTTCAAGTGCGATTATTCATATTCAGAATTTGCCCGAAGGAACAAAAG
>CAZPHZ010000129.1:0-8831 GCA_964586035.1 uncultured Saprospiraceae bacterium | reverse complement strand
ATTTTTCTTCCTATCGCAGCATTCACAGGCCCCGCTTTGATTTGGCTTTGGATAATGTCGGTAGACGCCCATTGGTACAGTACACTTTTCGCTTGGTACTGCATGGCAAGCTGGTTTCTGGCAGCCTGCTCTCTTTCCATTATCATGCTGATATACCTCAAATCCAAAGGTTATTTCGAATTTGTCAACATAGAACATTTGCATGACCTCGGTAAGTACATGTTCGCATTCTGCATTTTTTGGACGTACTGCTGGTTCAGCCAATACATGCTGATTTGGTACGGCAACATCGGGGAAGAGACCATATATTTCCGGGAACGCCTCGACGCCTACCCCGTACTATTTTACGGAAACCTCGTCATCAATTTTGCACTGCCATTTTTGATTTTGATGAGGAATACCACCAAACGCCGCTATGGCACCCTGATATTTACAGCCTTGCTTGTTTTCGTTGGGCACTGGTGGGATTTTTTTTACATGATTAAGCCTGGTGTACTGGATACGGCTCAGGAACTTGCTCATAGTGGTGCTGAAAGCGGCGCACACGAGGCAGCAGCACACAGCGCCTCCGAATTTGTCGCTGGATTTTCCATCCCCGGACTCATTGAAATAGGCGTATTTATTGGGTTCCTCGGATTCTTTGTCTATTTCGTTTTCAACCAATTAACCAAAGCTTCGCTTTTCCCAAAAAACGACCCATATCTCGAAGAAAGTTTGCATCACGAAGTGCAGCCCTACGAATAGTATTTCACAGCCTGCTGGTTTTCTGCGAAAATCAGCGGCTCAACGCTAATTGCCAATAGCACATTAATAATATGAGTACTGGATTAATTATCATTGGTTGTTTGATTCTCATCACGATTGTCGTGGTTCAGATCGGTAAAGTGACCGAACTCGCCGCAAAAATCCGGGGAGAAGAAGAAGTCCAATTCGAATCTAATAGGCGCGGCGCTTTGCTGATGCTGTTGTTTTTGATAGGCTTCCTCGTTTACTGTTTTTATTCTGCCTTTAAGTATAAAAACTGGATGTTGGGTTACGGCCCGCATATGGCAGCATCAGCCCACGGCCCCGAATTGGACAGCATGTTCAACCTCACGCTTGTAATAACGGGGATTGTGTTTGTCGTCTGCCAGGTTTTGCTCTTTTATTTTGCCTATAAATACAGTGGGAAAAAAGGCGCAAAAGCTTCCTTCATCCCCCACGACAACAAACTCGAAGTCATCTGGACCGCGGTACCTGCTGTGGTTATGTGCTTCCTCGTGATTCGCGGACTCGTGGCCTGGAATGACGTGATGGCGGACATCGCCCCCGACGAGGACTACCTCGAAATTGAAGCCACCGGCTCACAATTCCTCTGGTACCTTCGCTACCCTGGCGCTGACAACAAACTCGGGACGAGAAACTTCCATTTAATTTCGGGTAAGAATCCCCTCGGTCAGGATTGGACTGATGATAAAAACTTAGATGATTTTCAGCCAAATGACTTAGTGCTTCCGGTAAATAAAAAAGTGCGTGTGCGCATCACGTCCAGAGATGTGCTGCACAGCTTCTTTCTCCCCCATTTCCGGGTAAAAATGGATGCGGTGCCCGGTATGCCCACTTATTTTGTTTTTACGCCTACCGTAACAACGGAAGAATACCGCCAACGCCTCAAAGACTATCCCGAATACCAACAACCCACCGACCCGAACGATCCCGAAAGCGAACCGCTTTGGAAAACGTTCAATTACGAACTCGCTTGCGCTGAACTTTGCGGAACGGGACACTTTAGTATGCGAAAACTGGTGCGAATAGTAACAGATGACGAGTATCAAAGCTGGCTCAATGAACAACAATCTTATTATGAGTCATCCATTCGGGGTACCGCTGATGACACCCGTACCCCGGTGCCCGCCGAAACCGGCAGCACCAATGGCAAAAACACACAAGACACAATAACAGAAGTTCAAATTTTGACGAAGTAATCGAGGGGTTAAAGAGTTTGGAAGTTTTTTTTCACTGACCTGAAGAGCCCAAATTCTAAATCCGAAACATTCAATAATATGGCTAACGCAATCACCACAGTCAAAGATAACAATGACAAGCTTATAGCTGAATTGGGATTCGACGACCATTTTCACGAGCACGAACATGGTGACAAGTATGCATCCAACTTCTTTTCGAAGTACATCTTCTCCATGGACCATAAAATTATCGCCCGTCAATTTTTGATTACAGGGATAATTTGGGCCATCATCGGAGCGGCTATGTCAGTGATATTCCGTTTGCAATTGGGCTTTCCGGAAGAAAGCCTCAGCTGGTTGAAACCCTTATTGGGACGGTGGATTGAAGTGGATGCAGCAACCGGCGTTGGAACTCTTTCTCAGGAATTCTTTTACGCGCTGGTGACCATGCACGGCACCATCATGGTATTTTTCGTACTAACTGCCGGGTTGAGCGGCACATTCAGCAATCTGCTGATTCCATTGCAACTGGGAGCCAGGGATATGGCATCGCCATTTTTGAACATGCTATCCTATTGGTTTTTCTTTCTTGCCGGCATCACCATGTTTTTATCACTGTTTCTCAGCACTGGTCCATTTGCCGGAGGATGGACGGCATACCCTCCACTGAGTGCCCTCCCCCAGGCCTCCGATGGTTCGGGTGCAGGTATGACCTTGTGGCTGCTTAGTCTTGTATTTTTTGTTGTATCGGTGGCTCTCGGTGGTATCAATTATGTGACCACCGTGCTCAACTTACGCACAAAAGGGATGAACATGTGGCGCATGCCGCTCACCATCTGGTCATTTCTCATCACCGCCATCATCGCACTGTTGTCCTTCCCCGTTTTGGTTTCGGGCTTTCTGCTACTGATGTTCGACCGGGCCATGGATACCAGTTTTTACCTCAGTGAAATATTCATAGGTGGCCAAGCCCTCGACCATATTGGCGGAAGTCCCATTTTGTACCAACACTTGTTTTGGTTTCTCGGACACCCCGAGGTATACATCGTCATACTCCCGGCAATGGGGATAGTTTCGGAGGTATTGTCCACACATTGCCGCAAGCCGATATTCGGATATAAAGCCATGGTTTTCTCCATGTTGTCCATTGGGTTCTTGTCGTTCATCGTATGGGCGCACCATATGTTTATGTCCGGGGTGAATCCGTTTATCTCCAACTTCTTTGTGATTTTCACCCTCATCATAGCAGTGCCATCAGCGGTGAAAGTATTCAACTGGATATCCACGATTTATAAATCGAATATGCGATACAACCCGGCGTCTATGTTTGCCGTAGGCTTTGTTTCCATGTTCATTTCAGGGGGTCTCACGGGTATTTTCCTTGGCAACTCTTCGATAGACATCCAGATGCACGACACCTACTTCGTCGTTGCGCACTTCCACATTGTGATGGGAGTAGCAGCCATATTCGGAATGTTTGCGGGGGTTTACAATTGGTTCCCAAAGATGTTCGGCCGTTTCATGAACGATACATTGGGCAAAATACATTTCTGGGGTACCATCATCGGGGCGTATGCCATCTTCTGGCCAATGCATTACCTTGGAATGGCTGGCGTGCCACGCCGTTACTACCGTTTCGACAGTTTTGACACATTCAGTCATTTTTCCGAAATGAACCAGTTTATCACCATCGCTGCTATTCTGACTTTCGGCTTGCAGATACTTTTCGTGATAAACTTCTTTTACAGCATTTGGAAAGGCAAAAAAGTGACCACCAAAAACCCATGGGGCGCCACCACTGTAGAGTGGACCACCCCCATACACCCGGGTCATGGCAATTGGCCTGGCAACTTGCCGGCCGTTCAACGTTGGCCTTATGATTACGCGAAGAACGGGCGCGAGTTCATCCCCCAAATAGAACCCATGGCGGAGGACGAAAGCGAAGACCACGAATGAGCATTTACATTTTCTAATTAATTGAACGAAGATTATACGTGAATTCTAATATAAAAACAGCCACTCTCAAACCCATCAGCTTAGTTTCTCAAAAAGTGAGGGACTACGGCGAATTGGTGAAATTCAAGTTGAATCTCACAGTCGTCTTCTCAGCGGTGATGGCGTACTTGATCGCAGCAACGGGGGACATCGACTGGGGAGCAGTGGTCATTCTTTCCATTGGGGGATTTTGTGTGGCAGGTGCAGCGAACGCCCTCAATCAGGTCTTGGAAAGAGATTATGACAAATTGATGAAACGGACGGCTAACCGGCCATTGGCAGCCGGCCGCATGAGCGTTTCCGAGGGTGTAATGGCCGCAGGCCTGTTTAGCATCGCGGGTCTGATGATGTTGGCCATGTTCAACCCATGGGCCTCCTTTTTTGGTGTAATAGCTATGTTGAGCTATGCCTTTATATATACGCCCATGAAGCGCATTTCCCCGGCAGCTATCGCCATTGGTGCGGTACCCGGAGCACTGCCTATGCTCATTGGGTGTGTGGCATTTCAGGGCGAGTTGACCTCGTTGGCATTTGCCCTTTTTGCTTTGCAATTTTTTTGGCAATTCCCGCATTTCAGTGCCATCAGCTGGCTGGGATTCGAGGATTATCAAAAAGCGGGATTCAGATTTGTGGCGACCAATAATGGAGAGCAGGACAAGAGCATTGGAGTGCAAGCCACATTTTATGCGATTTGCTTAGTTCCGGTGGCTCTGGTGCCTTTTTTCTCAAACCAGACCGGCCTCGTATCTGCCCTATTTGTAACCACACTTTCTTTGGTATATGCTGGCTTTGGCTGGAATTTATACAAAAAGCAAAACCGGAAAGCAGCCATGCTACTCATGTTCAGTTCGTTTTTGTACCTGCCTTTGGCGCTGGTAGCATTCTGGCTGGATAAAATTTAAACCGCGGCGGCAATTTTACCGCTTTGTATATGAATTTGACTTTAGAACAACATACAGGCAAAAACAAAATACACCCCTACAAATTCGCTATGTGGGTGGGCTGTGCATCGTTGCTCATGATGTTCGCTTCCCTATCGAGCGCATACGTAGTGCGACAAGCCGGCGGAAATTGGTTGGAATTCACCTTGCCGGGTGTGTTCACGGTAAGCACATTGGTAATGATACTGAGCAGCGTGACGCTTCACCTTTCTTATTTAGGATTTAAAAAGGGAGATGAGTTGGCGTACAAAGGACTGATGATAGCTACTGGCATCCTGGGTATTGCCTTTTTGGTGTTGCAGTTCGAAGGCTGGCAGGCGCTTAAAGAAAACGGTGTGCCCTTTACGTTGAACCCTTCGGGCGACTTCGTGTTTGTCATTTCCTGGGTTCATGCAGCACACCTTCTCGGCGGCTTGGCCGCATTGGCTGTGGCATTGATTCACGCATTCGGGCTGCCGTTTAAAATAAATTACAAGCGCAAGATTCGCTTCGAACTGACCCTGACTTATTGGCATTTCGTGGATTTGCTTTGGGTCTATATATTTTTGTTTTTGACTTTATATCGTTAGAAATTCAGAAGAATGGGACAAACAACCTTCGTCTGATACAATTAATTCAACCTTTAACATGGCTTCAGAAGCAGCAGTACTAGATAATACGGAAGAAAAGGACGAAAACCTTTGGTCGGGCGGGAAAGCACCATTCAAGGCAAGCTATGGCAAGCTGATGATGTGGTATTTCCTCCTCACGGATGCTTTCACCTTTGCCGGGTTCCTCATCGCATACGGTGCCTTGCGTTTCAGCAGTACCACATGGCCTATTCCTGACTTCGTGTTCGAAAAGGTGCCTTTTTCAGACGCCAAAGTGCCTTTGGTTTTTGTGACCTTTATGACATTCGTTCTCATCGCCAGCTCCGTAACGATGGTACGTGCGGTGCAAGAGGGCCAACGTGAAAATAAAAAAGGCGTTGTAATTTGGATGTTGGCCACCATTCTCGGAGGCCTCACCTTCTTAAGCTGCCAGGCCTGGGAGTGGACCACCCTCATCAAAGCCGAAGGGGTAACTCTTACCACGAACCCTTTCTCCATGCACGAAGAAGGCGGCACTTATCTCTCATCGGAAGATCTTTCGGGAATGGGATATGCGAAAGTGGAAAAGGACTTTCACGGGGCCACATCTACCTATTTTCTCCAAAACGGCGTTGCCGATATTGAGGAAAACCGGATGTTTGTAAAAACCGACCATCATGGTACCTCCCATGCCGGTGAATCATTTGAAACTGGAAAACCCTATCTCATCACCATCAACCACGACACCCACCAGTACGAGAATGCGGCATATAAGAATAAGAATGAAGAGGTTGTTCGGGAAGCATTTGGTCCCAAAGCCTTTGGCGACTTGTTCTTTTTCATCACGGGCTTCCACGGATTCCACGTTTTTTCTGGAGTTTGTTTTCTCTCCATCATCATGCTCAATTCGGCCAGCGGTATATATGGAGCTCGCAAAAATGGATACGAAATGGTGGAAAAAATAGGCCTTTACTGGCACTTTGTGGATCTGGTCTGGGTGTTTGTATTCTTGGTGTTCTACTTGCTTTAAACACATAGTAGCACACACATTATTTTACATTTAAGATTCAAAATAAAATAGTACGATATGGCAGCTCACATGAGTTACGAAGACCAGAAAAAGTTGGTGCTAAAAGGATTGAAGATTTTGGGGTTCATCACCATCATCGAAGTACTGGTGGCCCTGACGGCCAAAGGCCACCTCGTTCCAGGATTGGTATTCACCGGAGCGATGCACTACATTTATATGCTTGCTATGGTGTGCTTTAGCTTGTACAAAGCCTATTTTATCGTGTATTTTTTCATGCACTTGTCCAGCGAGGTCCAGGGCCTCCGATGGAGCGTACTCCTTCCCACAATGCTACTCGTGTGGGCCATCATCGCCTTCTTCAATGAGGGTTCTGCCTGGCGGCATCGAAGGGACCAAATAAAACAAAAAGACAAAGAGCAGGTCAGCACTCCGGCCAGCGGGAGTCTCGACTACGATAAGGAAACAACGAAAATTCTTATCTGACAAAACGAAAAAGAAGGCGAGACCAACCATCTCGCCTTTTGTTTTTCCCAACCACCATTTCATGGAAGATCAAGAAGTAAAAGTTGATAAAAGAAGAAAAATTGTCATCGGAACGATGGTGGTGGTCGTTCTCTTTATTCTTCCGGCAGGTTCGTGGTTTTATCTGCAATCGGGTTTGAATTATAGAAACAAGACACTTTCTGAGTTGGGCGATTTTGGGAAAATCACGGACTTTACCTTGCTCAATCAAAACGGCCTCACTGTATCGGCGGAGTCCATGCGAGGTAGAATTTCAGTCGTCAATTTTTTGCAAGATGATGTTACGGCCAGCCGTGCTGTGAATGAGCGCATCGGCAAGCTTCACGAGAGTTTTGATAAAACTGATGACGTGGTTTTTCTGACATTCATTCCCACCGATAACAGTTCCACCTTGCTCCAGATGGCTTCGGAACTGGGAATTAAAGACCACAAACAGCATTTTCTGTTGGGAGCTCCGGCACCGGAATGGCAGCGTCTTGTCTCAGATGTTTTCAGGGTAGAAAATCCCGGCTCCGGCGTAGCCCTGGTAGATACCAGTCTCACTATTCGTAATTATTACGACGTAAACAGCAACAAAGAAATGGGGCGGTTAGTGGAGCACATCGCACTCATAGTGCCTAAACAAAACCGCCGGTAAGCGGTAGAAGAAAGACCACCAATTATTGCAAATGCCAGCTAATGCTTGAACCTGCCAACAAATCGTTAGAAAAAAAACTAAACAGCATCGCCTGGTTTATCACGGCGGTAGTTCTTCTCTTGGTGGGCATGATGCGCCGCATACGGCTGGATTCTGACATAGATTTCAGCTTTTTGCCCCCGCTCTATTCAGCTATGAATGCACTCACGGCGGTCATCCTGTTGGCAGGACTTTATTTCATTAAAAACAAACAACCTGCAAGACACCAAAAGGCCATGACGATTGCCATTATTTCGTCATTCCTTTTTTTACTGGGCTATGTCATGTACCATTTCACCACCGATGAAACCAAATTCGGTGGAGAAGGAGCCATACGCTACGTCTATTTTTTTCTCCTCATTACGCATGTGGTGTTAGCTGCAGTTATTTTTCCGTTCATTTTATTTACTTTCATAAGGGCATACACCAAACATTTCGAACGGCACAAGAAGATGGCCCGGTGGGTCTATTGGGTGTGGCTCTATGTGGCAGTGAGCGGACCGATTCTGTATTTTTTGATAAGACCTTATTATCAGGTTTAAAATCCTGAATTTTGCTCTGTTTTCTAAACTTATTTTCTTTTGCCGTTTTTATATGTCTAAAAATGAAAAATAGATTCTTCAAAATATTGACTCTTCTCGTATTCCTTACAGTTGCTACCCCTCTGGTGGAGGCACAGTGCCCCATGTGCCGCATGTCGGCTGAGAGCAATTTGAAAGCGGGAGGCACCATTGGCAGAGGCCTCAACACAGGCATTCTTTTCCTGTTTGCCATGCCGTATTTAGTCGTTGGTACCCTCGGATTTATCTGGTGGAAAAACAAACGAAATGAGGAAGAACTTGAGGCATAAAATAAGCCCCTGCCAGTCGCAGGGGCTTATTTTTATTCATAGATTGCCAGTGTATTCGAGTAGCCACATCACAAAAAACACCGCCGAACCGAGTGCCGCCACAGAGCCGAAGATGCCGAAAATGGCCCCGCCGATGGCAAAGAACACCACCGCCGCCACAAAAAGAATCAAACACATTGTGAGATAATTGCTGCCAATCAGCCTGCCCGGTTTCTTCCCGGTTTTGTCCAACCGCTTTGCGAGCTTCTGTGTTCAATGCTCACCCCTCTTTTTCAGCCCGTGGTCTTTCTTCGTCACTTTGAATC
>CAZPHZ010000128.1:0-8867 GCA_964586035.1 uncultured Saprospiraceae bacterium | reverse complement strand
CAGATTTGCCAGAGGAAAAGTGAGTGCAAGGCTTCTCCTCGAGTTCAATAAATCACCCTTGCTTTTTTTTTATTCAAAAATCAATTGTTTCTATGAAGAAATTAATGCTTACCCTCCTTTCGGTATCTTTTTTAGGGCTGGTTTCCGCACAGGATTGCGAACCGAACCAGATTTATGCCGATTCAAGCAATGGCGTTTACCCGCTCCCTTATGATTCTATTGTTTCGCCCAATGGTGGAATTACGGAATGTGCCACATTAGGGCAGCCTTACGAATTCGTTTTTACCATCGTCGTTGGTGATACGTTTACATTTGGGGCTTTCAAATTCCCCCTTGATTCCATCAGAGTCACTTCTGTGGATGGGTTACCCGTGGGATTGAATCACGCATGCAGCCCCAGCCTTTGCAGCTTCCCTTCAAACTCATTCAACTGCGCGGTTATTTATGGGACGCCCACCAGTGCCAATACACCTGGAGATTACGACTTGACCATCGTTGGAGAAGCATATATCAATGGTTCTCCGCTGCCCTTAGGGCTTAATTTTCCCGACCCGGATTTGTTGCCAGGAAAGTATACTTTGAAATTGCTGCCCGACGATGGCACCCCTTGCGGCACCACTGATACACGGGAATCTTTGGCGGGAAAAGTATCCCTGACTTCACAGCCAAATCCATCTTCGGGCCCTGTTCACATCGATATTTTTTCAAAATTGTTCGGTCAGTTTGACTTCAAAGTCTTAGATTTGCTCGGCCAGACGGTTTACAATTCTAAATTAGAATTGGTGGAGGGCCGGAATCAGTTCGATTTTGATGTCAGCCAACTTTCCAACGGGATGTACATCATCAACCTGGAAGGCGAAGCTGGCAGCATTACCCATAAATTCACAATCCAGCACTAAAGAATATTCATTGCTTTTTCTTACAAACCTATGTACAAACGCTTGGCCTTTAGCCAGGCGTTTTTTTTTTTGATGCATCAGTTCTTTTTATTGGCAGATACGCGACAAAATCAGGGCACGCTGCTAACTTCTTCATCCCGGGATTGTCTTTTTCCTGGCAGCATCCATACAGGACATTATGTCGCTACATATTCTGGCCAATTTTGAGATGAGGATGTTGGTAGGAGTTGACCTGCCATTCGTCGAATGAAGGAGGTATATCTGGTAGCATGACGTGCTAAAATGGTACTTTTGCCCGTTTTAATTTTTTATCAAAAAAAACTCAAACAAGAAATGAAGTTAAAATCATTGCTCTTTGCATTTTACTTAAGCTTGCCGATGGCAGGCGTTTTTAGTCAGACCTCCGTTCCGGAAAACTGGCAACACCTCGATAATACAGCGGATGGATTCATGGGTGTCAGCACGAATAAGATGTACAATTCCCTGCTGAAAGGCAAAAAAGCTGAAACGGTGGTAGTCGCTGTCATTGACGGCGGTGTGGACTACGAGCATGAAGACCTGAAAGATGTGATGTGGAAAAACCCCGGCGAAATTGCCGGCAACGGTATCGACGACGATCACAATGGCTTTGTGGACGATGTGTATGGCTGGAACTTTATCGGCGGTAAGGATGGGCGCAATGTCCATCACGAGCAGCTCGAAATTACCCGGCTGGTGGTGAAATACCAGCAACAATTTAAAGATGCCGACCCATCAAAGCTATCCAAAAAGGATAAGAAGGTCTATGACCGCTACAAGGAATTGGAGAAAACCGTGTCTGAGGAGCAACACAAGGCCGAGAATAATCTGAACATGTACAAAGGAATTCTCGAATCCGTGAATAGCGTTGTGGAGGCCATTGGTAAAGAGGAGCCAACTGCGGAAGACCTTGAAAATTACAAAACAGAAAATCCGGCGCTTTTACAGGCTTCAAAAATTCTCGGTTCCATGATTGGGGATGGTGCCACTATCGCCGAAGTGCGTGGGCAGATTCAGGGAGGTGTTGATTATTTCAGCGGTCAGGCAGAGTACAATTACAACACGGATCTCAGTGTTCGTTCCATCGTGGGCGACAACTATGCCGACTCCTACGAGCACTTTTACGGCAACAACGATGTAAAAGGGCCAGATGCCAGTCACGGCACTCATGTTTCGGGCATCATCGCTGCCAAACGTGGAAATAATATAGGCATGGACGGTATTGCCGACCACGTGAAAATAATGGCTGTTCGTTGTGTGCCCGATGGCGATGAGCGCGATAAAGATGTTGCCAACGCCATCATATATGCTGTGGACAATGGCGCTTCTGTCATCAATATGAGCTTTGGAAAAGGCTATGCCTGGGATAAAAAAGCAGTGGATAAGGCCGTGAAATATGCCAAAAAGCACGACGTTTTGATGGTACATGCAGCCGGCAATTCCAGCCAGAACAACGATAATACCGACAACTTCCCGAATGATAAATACGCCAAACATGGCCTGTTTGGACCTAAAATGGCCAAGAATTGGATCGAGGTGGGTGCACTATCCTGGAAGGGAGGGGAAGATGCTGCCGCTACTTTTTCAAATTATGGAAAAAAGAATGTGGACTTATTTGCACCAGGTGTGGCCATTTATTCCACGATTCCCGGCAATGGCTATGCAAAATTCAATGGAACGAGTATGGCCTCTCCTGTGGTGGCAGGCGTAGCCGCGGTTATCCGCTCTTACTATCCCAATCTGACAGCCATGCAGGTCAAAGAGGTGCTGATGAGTTCGACCGTGCGGGCCAAAGATGCTGTGAAGGTGAAGAGACCAGGTGGCGATGGCGAGTTGGTACCTTTCAGCGACCTGAGTGTGACTGGCGGTGTTGTCAACGTTTACGAAGCCATGAAAAAAGCTGGTTCCGTAAAAGGTAAAAAGAAATCTTCGAAAAATAGCCGCAATGGTGGAAGCAATGGTGGCAATGGCAAGAATGTCAAAAAAGGAAGGGCTTAGTGATTAGCACGAAATAACATATCTCTTTGAATCCGTTGAGAAGGGTTAGACTCAACCTTCTCAAAAAGTTATTTCCTGCACTTTACTCAAGAATTTCGGTTTCGGGCGATGGGGCCATTCTCAAGAGGCCCCATCGCCCGATTTTTACTTACCGGACGATGACACCTTTCACATACTCTCCGCCCAATTCCGCATTCATCATCTTTTGAATCTTCTCTTTTTCATAGCTCAACTCCTGCTTAAGCGGTGCGGTGATAATTGTGATAAAGAGCTTTCCTTTCCGAAATTTTATGTCCTTCGTATTTTGGTTGATGGTGGTACCCATCCGTTCCTTCCAGAGTTGGCGAATCCTGGTTTCGTGCAGTTTTTCCTTCCAATTCATGGAATCCACCATACCGCTCAGTACATCTTTCAGGCTGTGTTCATTTTCCATGTTATATTAAAAATTATAGTGATGAATGAAGAATGGCCGATTCAGTACATCTAAATGCTTTTTATTAAAAAGGGCAAGATAAGAAAGTGGGTATTCCAGGGATAAATTATTTGGAAGTACTGCCGGGTGATAAATATTTTTAGTTTTGCGCCCGGAAAATCGCTTCGAGAACCTGTCTGGGTTTGAATACTTGAGAGAACCACCAGAATCAGTATCCCAATATCGTGTTATTCAAAATAACTGCCGGAGAATTTTCATAAAGTGGCAATTAAATGCATTTCCACACCTAACCCATTATTTTAGAACACTCCACACACCATGTTTGCTCCTTTCTGATTAATTCCGGAAGGGGCATTTTTTACCTCAAACCTCAAACCTCAAACCTCTCACCTCTTTTTCCGTTTGTTGTTTTTGTAATCGAGGAAGATGAATTCGCCCAATCCCTGGAGGCTGCTGTAAAACGCTTTGCCGTTGTTGGCCTTCGTGAATTGGTCCACGAACCGAACGAGATACGGGTCGCGGGCAATCATGAAGGTAGTGATGGGGATATTCATTTTCCTGCATTTCACGCCGAGATTCATGGTCCTGTTGATGATTTTCCGGTCGAGTCCAAAGCTGTTTTTATAATAGTTCTTGCCCTTTTTTATGCAGGTGGGCTTTCCGTCGGTTATCATAAAAATCTGTTTGTTGGGATTGCGTCTTTTTTTCAGCATATCAAGGGCCAGCTCGAGACCGGCAACAGTGTTGGTGTGGTAAGGGCCCACTTGCAGATAGGGCAGGTCTTTAATGCTGATACGCCACGCGTCATTGCCAAAAACTAGGATGTCGAGCGTGTCTTTGGGGTATCGGGTGGTGATGAGTTCAGACAGCGCCAGGGCAACTTTCTTAGCAGGCGTAATGCGGTCCTCGCCGTACAATATCATGGAATGCGATATATCAATCATCAGCACGGTGCTGGTTTGACTTTGGTACAAAGTTTCTTGCACCTCGAGGTCGTCTGGTGTGAGCTGGAAGTCTTCAATGCCGTGGTTGATGTGGGCATTTTTAAGGCTCTCGGAAATGGCAATGCTCTCCGGGTTGTCACCAAATTCATAAGGTCGCAGTTCCGAGGTACGCTCGTCTCCCCTCCCATCCATTTTAGTGGGGTGATTGCCTCTCTTCGTCTTTTTAAGCTGCCCAAAAATCTCATCCAACGCCCGTTGCCGAAGAGCAATTTCCATTTTGGAGGTAGGGATATGACCCGGTAATTCCTGAGAAGGTCCCTCCTGAATGTACCCTTTGTCGATGAGGTCCTGAATGAAATCGGCCATGCCATAATCCTCTGACGTGAAACCATACTCCCTGTCCAACTGCGTCAACCAGGAGAGCGCCTTTGCCACATCACCGGATGTATAAAGAAGCAATTCCTGAAACAGTTTCAGCAACTGGTCGAAAATGGAACCTTCATCTTCTGGAATATATTCGGAAAATCGCCAGCCAAGCATTAGTGAATAAAGTTGACAAGATTTAGAGGTCTAAGAGGTTGAGTAAGTTGAACGCCAAACATTCTAAACCTCTTATATTCTTCAAAAGTTAAAATACTTCCCGCACAATGTGCCGGGACTGTTGTTTACAAATGTACGGCTGTAATTGTTTGGGTGGAAACCCGTGTTGTTATTTCATCAGCTCTAAGGCTTTCTCCGGCTCTTCCACAGGCAGCTTGCAAACCTTATTTTGACAGACATAAATGAAAGTCATGCCGTCTTGCAGTTTGTCTTTCAACAATTCTAAAGTGCCCTCGTCTTTGCCACCCATTAGTAAGGCATCGGGAATGTAATGACGCATCAAATCATCTCTTTTTGCTGCGGCATCTTCACCGACGATGGCTACCTCGAAAGGTGGTTTCACGAGGTCGATATATAGCTGACACCAGTTGGAGAAAAAATCGGGCTGTTTGTTTGCGGTGACGTTGGAGTCCATTTTATTCATCATATGTGCCGCCTTTTCTTTCCATTCGTCGTGATAAAAATACTCGCCGAGCAAATATAAATCCCTCGCCATGACAGAGTTGGATCCTGGGATAACGTTGTCCGCCGTTTCCATTTTTCTACTGACTAAGGCCGGGTCCTGATCCGAGGTATAAAAAAATAGACCGGTTTCTTCGTCCCCAAAATGTTTGAGCACATACTCCATCATACCTTTTGACTTTTGCAGCCATTGCTCGTCGAATGTGACCTGGTAGAGTGCCACAAAGGCATCGATGGTGAGGGCGTAGTCGTCGAGGAAAGCATTGATAACGGAGTTGCCATCTTTGTAATTCCGGTTGAGGCGGAAATCGTCCTGCAGCATTTTATCAGTGATAAAATTTCCGTTTTTCAAAGCTGCCGCTAAGTAAGCGGGCGTACCAAACGCGCGATAGGCATCAACGTATCCTTTGAGCATCAGGGCATTCCAAGACGTGAGTGCCTTATCGTCGAGGCGGGGACGCACGCGGCTGGATCGCGATTTGAGTAAAACAGCATTGGCTTTAGCAATGAGGTCATTGAGCTCCGTTTTGGTTATACCGTGCTTTTGCGCTACCTCGCTGGCAGGCTTCCTGCGGTGCAAGATATTTTTCTCCTTTTCCCAATTTCCATTTTCTTTTATTTCATAAAAATCGTCGAAAACATCTGCCAATTTTTTGTCAGCGAGGATGCTGTCGATTTCCGCTTTTTTCCACACGTAAAATTTACCTTCTTCCCCGTCACTGTCGGCGTCGAGCGAAGAATAAAATGCCCCAACCGGTGCAGTCATTTCCCGCTCGATGAATTCGAGAGATTCTTCCACCACTCTTTTATACTGCGGATTTTGGGTCACCTGATATGCTTGAGAATACAAGCTCACCAACTGGCCGTTGTCGTAGAGCATTTTTTCAAAATGCGGCACCAGCCACTGCGCATCGGTGGAGTACCGGGCGAACCCTCCGCCGAGGTCGTCGTAAATGCCTCCGTTGGCGAGAGCATCAAGGGTGAGGGTAACTGCCTCCAATGCCTTTTCGTCGCCAGAGAGGTGGTGGTATTTAAGCAAGAACTGGTAATTGTTGGGCATCGGAAATTTGGGGGCACCTTTTCGGCCACCCAATTGAAAATCAATGCGTTGAAGCATGGCCTTTGCCACAGCATCCAATTCAGGGCGACTAAATTCACCATTGCCGGCAGTTCCTGGCACGGCTTCCATCTGACCCAATCCCTGGGTGAGTTGAACGGCGTATTCCTCCAATTTCCCGGGGTCGGTCTCCCATTCTTTTTTAAAGTATTCCAATACTTCAATCCAGTTTTCTTTGGGGTAATAAGTACCGGCCCAAACCGGCCGGCCGTCGGGCATGGCTACGGCATTTAATGGCCACCCACACCCTTTTTGCGAAGCCAATTGACAGGCCGTCATGTAAACATCGTCCACGTCGGGACGCTCTTCCCGGTCCACTTTTATGGGGACGAAATTGTCGTTCATCAGCTTGGCCACCGTGGTGTCTTCAAATGATTCGTGTTCCATTACATGGCACCAATGGCAAGCCGCATAGCCAATACTGATGAGCAGCAATTTATTTTCGTCTTTGGCTTTTTGCAGGGATTTTTCGTTCCAGGCGTTCCAGTTTACGGGATTGTGCGCGTGCTGCAAGAGGTATGGACTGCTCTCATGTATCAGCTCGTTTGTATATTTATGGTGACCTTCCTGTGCTTCACCATTTGTCATTTTGCAGCCGAAGACGGCCAAGGGCAAGCAAAAAAGAAATAACCTGGAAATTGACATGTGGTCGTTTTTTTTAATGTAAAAGTTGCAAAACTAAAGGGAATATCTCAATTGGAGTCCGTCCCATTTACAGATGGGAACCAGCTGCGACATAATTTGCCCCCTGCTATTTTTGCATTATTACTGACGCAGCTGACCAATTACTTGGCTTCGGTGCATTACATTTGACCCTTCGATAACAATTCACTTCTTCTATTATGATAAATCGCAGAACATTTCTCGAATTCCTTGGAACAGGCGTTGCCAGTTCCCTAATGCCCGAATTTGCTGGTAAATTGGGCTGCAATGGCTACAAGCCTCTAAAAGGGATAAAGCCGTCCACGCTCGACGAGCTCGTTTTGGCCAGAGGCTTTAAATACAATGTCCTTATTCGATGGGACGACCCTATTTCAGCAACTGACCGGTTTGGGTTCAATAACGACTATATCGCTTATTTGCCTTTGGATAAAAATGACCAAAATGATGGCCTTCTCTGGGTGAATCACGAATATACCAGTCCCCAATTCGTATCGGGCTACACAGGGGAGACGGAGAAGAGTCTGGAACAGGTTGACAAAGAAATGTACAGCGTGGGCGGAAGTATTATAAGGATAAAGAAGATGAATGGAAAATGGCGGGTTCAGAATAACGACACGTATAACCGGAGAATTACGTGCCACACCGAAATCCCTTTCAACTGGTACGATCCCATCGCCGGCAAGACTTCGGCCATGGGCACTACCGCTAACTGTGCCGGAGGCGTAACCCCCTGGGGTACCATCCTCACTTGCGAGGAAAACTATCAAGACTGTTTTGGAGAACGAAATTTTAAGACCGGCGAGCGCATCATGCCTGAACTCAATTACGGCTGGCAAAAGTTCTATGACAATCCACCCGAGCACTACGGTTGGGTGGTTGAAGTAAACCCCCGAACCGGAGAGGCTCAAAAGCATGTTGCACTTGGACGATGCGCCCATGAGTGTGCCACGGTGAAAGAACTACCGGATGGTCGTGTCGTGGTGTATTCCGGAGACGACTCTGTGAACCAATGCCTTTACAAATTCATCTCGTCTGAACCGGGAAGCCTATCGAAAGGTACCCTCTATGTAGCCAATTTGAATTTGAACAGATGGATGCCGCTTGAATATGGCGAAAGCAAGACTCTTCAGGCCAAATTTAAGAATCAGACAGAAGTTCTTATCCGGTTGAGAGAGGCTGCAAAATTCGTCGGAGGCACCCCTCTCGACAGGCCCGAAGATGTTGAAATACACCCAAAAAACGGCCAAATTTTTATTGCCCTCACCAATAACACCCCGAAAGGCAATTTTACAGGTTCTATTCTCAGAATAGAAGAAACGGGGGGCCTCCACGATGCACTAACATTTTCACATGACACTTTTCTCACCGGCGGAGAGGAAACCGGCTTTGCTTGTCCCGACAACCTCGCGTTCGACCCTAAGGGAAACCTGTGGTTTACCTCCGATATCTCCGGGAGCCAAATGAATAAAACTGAGGAATACCTGCCTTTTAAAAACAATGGGCTTTTCGTTGTTCCGAATCCCGATAAGGGGGAAAGAAAAGTGGTGCAGATAGCCAGCGCCCCCGTCCATTCCGAGTTGACCGGCCCCTGGTTTTCTCCCGACGGAAAAACTCTTTTCCTCAGTGTTCAGCATCCGGGAGAATATTCCCGGTCTTTGGCCGAGCTTTCCAGCCATTGGCCTGGGGGTGGAGATGCCATCCCTCGTACCGCTGTTGTGGCCATTCAGGGGAAG
>CAZPHZ010000127.1:0-8892 GCA_964586035.1 uncultured Saprospiraceae bacterium | reverse complement strand
CGGTGAATGTCAGCCTGACCTTTGCTCCTCCCATCATCGTGCCGCTCGACACGATGCTCTGTGCAAACGGGTCACTGTTCATCAACGGCACTTTTTACAACGCCACCAACCCCGTGGGAAGCGAAACCTTCCTCAACGGTAGTTACCTCGGTTGCGACTCCACCGTTTTGGTCAACCTCTCGTTTTTCGCCGCCTCCACCGGCGTACTCGACACGCTGTTGCCGCCCGGCGGCACCATCCTCGTGAACGGCACCGTATATGGCCCGTCGAACCCCACCGGCACGGAAGTAATTACCGGGGGCAGCTATACGGGTTGCGACTCCACGGTGCTGATTAACCTGAGTTTCGAGGAAGTGTTCAAACCTGCCATTTCAGCGATACCACCGCTCTGCCCGGGCGGCAATGACGGCTCTGTGATAGTGGAAGGTATCACGGGTGGTGTGCCACCTTTCGTGGTGGCGATTGACGGAGCCAATTCCGTGCAAACGGATAGTTTTCCGTTGGTTTTCAACAATTTGGAGGCGGGGCCGCACCAACTCACCTTCCTCGATGCGGTAGGCACCACGGTGATGGAAGAGGTACTCGTGCCGGAGCCAACCGCACTGTTTGTGGACCTCGGCCAGGATGTCACGCTCGATTTGGGAGATTCGCAAACCCTCACCCCCATCACCAACTTCACCGCGGACAGCTGGGTCTGGACTCCACCGGATTACCTCGACTGCGTGGATTGCGCCACGGTGGTTTCCACGCCGCAGGAAGACATTACCTACACGCTGGTAGCTGCGGACGCCAACGGTTGCACTGCCACCGACGAGATGACCATCACTGTGACCCTGGTGCGCCGGGTTTACGTGCCGAATGCTTTCAGCCCCAACAACGACGGCATCAACGACAACCTGACCGTGTTTGCTGGAAAACAAGTTGCCAACATCCGCACTTTCCGCATTTTCAACCGCTGGGGCGCTGTGGTGTATGAACATTTCAATTTGCCGCCCAACGATCCCGCTCTCGGCTGGGACGGCCGTTTCAAAGGAAAGGAAATGGATACAGGCGTTTTTGCCTGGTTCGCAGAAGTGGAATTTCTCGACGGCCAAACGGAACTGTTCGAGGGGGATGTGACGCTGATCAGGTAGGAGAATTATCGTTTGGGGAGTAGCTTTAACAGCAATATGTAATCCCACAAAAGCATGGATGCGTAAAGATTCATCCATGCTTTTCTTTTTTCTATTTTTGCAGCCATTTTTAATGGTTAAATGGCTGAATAGCAGAATGGCTCTTCACCCGTTTAGCCCATCAACCATTAAGTTATTCATGTCCGAACAGGAAATCGTACGCAGGGACAACCTGCAAAAAATCAAAGAATTAGGAATAGACCCTTATCCGCCGGAGGCCTATCCGGTGGATGTTTCTACCGCGGAAATTCAGGCCAACTACAAGGAAGAGGTGCTGGAAGACGGCACCAAAAAACGCCTCAATTACCAGAATGTCTGCGTGGCGGGACGTATAATGGCGCAGCGCGCGGCTGGCAAGGCCATGTTTATGAATCTCCAGGATTCGAAAGGCAAGATTCAATTATACCTCCGGCGGGATGAACTTTGCGAAGGAGATGATTTTACCTATTTCGACGTTTTTATAAAAAAACTGCTCGATATAGGCGACTTCATCGGCGTTAAGGGATACGTGTTTAAAACCAGAACCGGTGAAACGACCATCCGCGTGCAGGAGTTTACACTGCTGGCGAAATCGCTGCGCCCACTGCCCATCGTAAAGGTGGATGCCGAAGGAAATGTGCACGATGCCTTCAACGACCCAGAATTGCGCTACCGCATGCGATATGTGGATTTGGTGGTGAATCGCCAGGTGAAGGAGACCTTTCTCAAGCGTACAAAAATGGTGAATTCTCTCCGCGAATACTTGAATCGTGAAGGTGCCATTGAAGTGGATACTCCTGTGCTGCAACCTATTCCAGGAGGGGCCACTGCCAGGCCATTTGCCACCCATCACAATGCGCTCGACGTTCCATTTTATTTGCGTATTGCCAATGAACTTTACCTCAAGCGCCTTATCGTTGGCGGTTTTGACTGGGTCTATGAGTTCAGCCGCGATTTTCGCAACGAGGGCATGGACCGCACGCATAATCCGGAGTTTACCATCCTCGAATTTTATGTGGCGTACAAAGATTATTTCTGGATGATGGATACCACGGAAAAGATGTTGGAAAAAGCTGCCCTCGACACCTGCGGTACCACGGAATTACCAGTGGGGGAAACGACCATCAGCTTCAAGGCTCCATTTAAAAGGGTGACCATTTTTGAGGCGATTGAGGAATACACGAGCATAGATGTGTCGGGGATGGACGAACCGCGTTTGCGTGAGGTTTGCAAAAAGCTGAACATCGAAACCGATCCCAGCATGGGCAAGGGTAAGTTGATTGACGAGATTTTTGGCGAAAAAGCCGAGCATCATTTTATACAACCCACCTTTATCACTGACTACCCCGTGGAGATGTCACCATTGACTAAAAAGCACCGCAGCAAAGAGGGCCTCGTCGAACGTTTTGAACTGATGGTCAATGGTAAAGAGGTAGCCAATGCCTATACCGAGTTAAACGACCCCATCGACCAGCGCGAACGTTTTGAAGAACAGGTGCGGCTCATGGAGCGTGGCGACGACGAGGCCATGTTTATAGACCATGATTTCTTACGGGCACTGGAATACGGCATGCCACCCACATCAGGCATCGGCATCGGCATCGACAGGCTGGCGATGTTGCTGACCAACCAGACCAGTATTCAGGAAGTGTTGTTCTTTCCCCAGATGAAACCCGAAACATTTTAATGGTTCCTCGTTCCGGGTTTGGATTAGCAACCTGAAACCCGAAACCCGAAACCCGAAACCAAATATATGCCCGCTAAACTAACCATCGCGATCCTCTGTGGCGGCGTCAGTCCTGAACACGAAATTTCGCTGAACTCCGCCCATAATATTTACAAAGCCATTGGCCGGGCCAAGTATGACGTAGTTGCCATCGGCGTTGCCCGCGATGGCGCATGGTGCCATTTGCCGGAAGCGGAATTTTTTAAAACAAAAAGTCTGGACGTTTCTGCCGGGCGGCGGCTCGTACTTTCGCCGGGTAGTGACCGGGTCATCAAGTACGAATCGGGTGACGGTGCGTTTCCAAAGCTGGACGCAGTATTCCCTATTATTCACGGGCCATTTGGCGAAGACGGAACTTTGCAGGGTTTGCTGTCGATATTGGGGTTGCCGTTTGCCGGCCCGGGCGTACTGGGCTCATCCGTGGGAATGGACAAAGATGTTGCAAAAAGATTGTTGCGCGACGCCGGTATTGCCGTGGCACCGTGGGTCACGGTTTTTAAACATGAGCAACCCGACTTTCGGGCAATAATTGCAGAATTGGGGTTCCCTCTCTTTGTGAAACCCGCCAACATGGGCAGCAGCGTGGGCATCAGCAAGGCGGAAAACGAGCCGGAATTGCTGATGGCGGTGGAAGAGGCTTTCAGGTTCGACACCAAAGTTTTAGTGGAAAAAGGCATCTTTGGCCGTGAAATAGAGACGGCCGTTTTGGGGAATCTCGAAAACGCACGTGTGAGCGGAGTGGGGGAGATAGTGATGGAAAAAGGATTTTACGATTACAACAGCAAATACCTATCGCCCGATGCCGCTAAAGTGGTCATCCCTGCCGAAGGTCTCAGCGAAAAGGCCATCGAAAACATCCGGGCAACAGCACTGAAAGCCTACCAGGCCCTCGGACTGGAGGGGCTCTCTCGCATGGATGTTTTTCTCGTGGAAGACGACATGGTAATTGTCAATGAGCCGAATACCCTGCCGGGCTTCACCGACATCAGCATGTACCCGAAACTGTGGGCCGCCGCCGGCATCGCCTTTCCCGACCTGATTGACCGGCTCATTCAACTAGCCATCGAGCGGCACCAGCGAGACGGGGTATTGCAGCGGACGCGGCGATAAAAATAATATTCCGGTCATTTTTTATCAAATCGTCATCTTTGTGAATGACATTGGAAGCAATCCAGAAACCAAAGCCTTTTCATTATGAAATATGTGCGATTTTACTTTTTCGTTTTTTCCCTTTCCTATTCAGTGGTTGCTCTTTCCCAGACGGACGATAGCGTGTGGGAAAAGATAGATTACAATGAAATAGAAACGACGATAAGAGATACGGGGCGCCAATTCTATTATCCTCGTTTATTAGAACGGTACAAAGCTAATGATACAACTATAACCCAAACCGAGTATCGTTATTTGTACTATGGATATACTTTCCAAGAGGATTACAATTCAGTTATTGAACCTGAAGACTCTATTTTTGCCCGTATCAGAACCGGAGAGCAATTGACCAAAGAGGAGTACCGTGAGCTACTCGACGCCGCCGGGGATTTTTTATTAAAATCACCATTTGACCTCAGAGTCTTGTTTTGGGAAATGATAGCCCACAAGGAATTGGGTAATGAACCGGATTATTTGAGTTTAAGTAAAAAGGTGGGTGGATTATTGGATGCAATCTTGTCCTCCGGTGATGGATTTTCTGTTGAAACTGCTTTCTATGTAGCAAGAGTGTCTGATGAGTATTTTCTTTTAAATATATTGGATATCGTCTTTGATGGAGAACAGTCGCTTGTTTATCCATGTGACTATTTGAAAGTCAGGGACAACGAATATGGAGTTGAAGGCTTATATTTCAACGTGGAGCGGCATTTTGCTTTTTTGAAAAAAATGTTTGAGGAAAAATAACCCCTTTGCTGTCAGAAAGTTATAGGCCGCAAATTGAGGGTTTATTTTTGTCCGATTATTTAGTTTTCTAATTTGGGGTTCTTAATTTCAAAAGAATGAGTAAAAGACGAACCAAGCGTACCCGTCCGGCAAAATCATCACCACCAAAGAAAAAAACAGCACCCGGTTTCCCGGCTTGGCTCAACCGGCCATCTATGGCGAGCGAGCGCGACCCGTTTTACAAAAAAATATTCAACTGGCTCTGCGGAGGGGTGCTCCTCGCGACGATATTGCTGGCCCTCGGTTCGGGCATAAATGGCGACGACGAATACCAAAACGACTACTCCACCAAACTCGTCAACTATTACTCCACGATGGGTGCCGACACCTCGGCCCTTTACATTCCGAAGGGAAGCATGCATTACTACGGCGGCTTTTTCGACATCGTGACCGGCTTTACCAACAAGGCGTTGGGGTTGGAGGTGGCGGATGCAGGTTACCACCATGTACGGCATATTTACAATGCTATTTTTGGATTTCTGGCCATGCTGTTTACCGCGCTTTTGGCCAAAGAAATCGCCGGTTGGCGGGCGGGTATTCTCACGCTGTTGTTCATGTTCTTGTCACCAAGGTTTTTGGGGCACTCCCTGATGAACCCAAAAGATATTCCGTTTGCTGCGGGTTACGCCATGGCCCTTTACTACATGGTGCTGCTTTTTAGAAAAATGCCCAAGCCCCATTGGAAGGCTGCTCTGGGCGTGGCGGGAGGCATCGCATTGGCCATCGCCACACGAGCAGGTGGCATGCTGCTCATCGCGTATTTGGGGCTTTTTGCCGGCCTTGATTTTATCATAAAAAACGGTTTTGCTGCCGTTTTCGGCGATATGAAAAAGGTGGGTCGTTACGCTGTTTGGTGCGCAGGAATAGCCTTAGCCGGTTTTCTGGTGGCCACGCTATTCTGGCCGTGGGCGTTGCAAGCGCCTTTCAGTAACCCGTTTGAGGCATTGGGCGAATTTTCTAAATTAGGTGTGAAAATAAGGGTGTTGTTCGAGGGCGAAAACGCGATGTCCGACAAGACACCTTGGTATTACGCCATCGACTGGATTTGGCGCACCATCCCGCTTTTCGTGCTTACCGGTTTTGTGGGGAGTGTTGTTTTGCTGCGCAGCATTTTTAAAAAATATCCCGTGCTGCCGGTGTTTATTGCCCTTTTTGCAGCGGTATTCCCCGTGGCTTATATCGTTTATAAAGACAGCATTTTGCACGATGCCTGGCGCCACCTCATCTTCGTCTATCCGGGCATGGTGGTGATGGCTGCGCTATTTTGGCTGGTGTTGGAAGACTATTTTTCAAAAATGGGGAATGCCGCCCGGTATACCTTCTACGGTGTGTTAGGTTTGATGGCTCTGGAGTCAACCCAGTACATTGTGCGCAACCCACATTTCCCCTACACCTATTTCAATGTGCTGAGCGGCGGTATCAAAGGGGCCTTCGGCCAATACGAAACCGACTATTGGGGCGTTTCCATGAAACAGGCCGTTGACTGGCTCGGCGACGAGGGAATTATCAAGCCCGGCATGACAGATACGGTGACCATTGCCACCAGTTTTTCTTATGTGCTCAATACTTACGTCAGCAAAAAATACAATGGCCATTTGCGGGTTTTGTACACCCGCTTCAATAATCGTTATGACCGTCCCTTCGACTATGGCATCTTTCCGTCGAGGTACATTAAAGGCCCGCACCTGCGAGCGGGTGCCTGGCCCAATTCCCGGTCGGTGCATACCGTGACGGCCAATGGTGTTCCGTTGCTTTCCATCGAGAAGGGCGGTGGCCCGGTTTTCGAAGGGGAGCAGGCTTACAAGCGCAAGAACTGGGCGGCTTCGGCGCAGTTTTTTCAGCAGGAGTTGAAAGACCACCCCGATAACGAAATTGCCCTGCTCAAGCTGACCATGTGCCAGACTAACCTCAACCAGTTTGCCGAAGCACGAGCCACGGCAGCCAGGTTGTTGGAAGTGACACCTGACAACACCAACGCCTTGTTTTACCGGGGAGTGGCAGCACTGAATACAAACGATGTGAATGCCGCTGAGGCAGATTTTTACAAAGCCATCGAAATCGAGGAAGATTTTGGAACTGCGTATTATTATTTGGCACTTATAAAGCGCCAGAGAGCTGACCTTTCGGGCGCACTGCAAGATATTCAAAAAGCGCTTGAAGTGGCACCACGTTTCAAACCGGCCTATGAGTTGGCGGCGCAGATTTACGAACAACAGGGCAACACCCAGCAGGCTCAGAAAGTGCGTGTTGCGGCACAACAGTTTTAACTCTATCCACATCAACCTGTTGAACTACCGGTTTCGTAGATTTGTTGGAGAAATACTATTTCTGATTAAACTTTTACATTATGACTTTAGAAGCGAGAAAATTTCATTTGATAGAATTTCTTGTTGCTTTACGGGATGAATCGGTGGTTTCAAAAGTTGAGAATTTGCTGCGTGAAGAAAGAATTAAGGCTTATGAATCATCCCTAAAACCAATGTCAGCAAAAGAACTTCAAAAAAGAGCATTGGCCTCTGAAAAGGATATCAAAGAAGGCAATTTGATTGATATTGATGATTTGGAAAAAGAAATGGGAGATTGGTAATTGTCAATTATGAAAGTCAGATTTACATTGCATGCTAAAGACTGCCTCAAGAGAATTTATGAATACCATAAAGAAAAGGGGAAAGGCAAATATGGCCGTACTTTTAGAAGCAACATCATTCGTAAATCTTTGAAATTGAAGGATTTTCCAACATTAGGCCGTGTTGAAGATAATCTTGATAAATTGGGTAAAGACCACAGGTTTCTTATTGAAGGTGATTATAAAATTATCTACAGAGTGGAGGGCTTGGATGTTTTTATTACTGATATATTCGATACCCGCCAGGACCCCGACAAAATGCTCCCACGTTGATTTACCCATTCTAATAAATGAACTACAAGTTACTCTTTTCCACCTACCGAAACCGTTACCTTTTCATTCGGGAGAACCTTAAAAAATATGGGCAACAACCTTTTACCCTCGCACTGAATCTCGGCACAGGTGAAGGTGACTACGACCCGATGATAGCCGCCAAATGCGATGAACTTAAAGGGTGCGACATTAACGAAAACGACATTGCATTTGCCCGGCACTTGAATGCACAAATCCCCAACCTCCAGTATCAAATCGAAGATGCTCTGAACCTGAGTTTTGAGGAAAACACCTTTGACCTTCTGGTCTCTGTGGATGTGATGGAACATGTAGGCCAGCCAGAGCGAATGACGGAAGAAATTGCGCGGGTGCTCAAACCGGAAGGGCTTGCATTCATCACTTTTCCGCAACTCCACTTCCCCTGGACCTATGACCCCATCAACAGCCTGTTGGGCCGCCGGGCCATTGGGCAGGGAGCTTATGCCTTCGGCCACGAGTACCTCATTGACCCCGCCGTATTTAAGAAATGGGCGGCAAAATATGGACTGGAAGTGGTGGAAGAGCGCAACCTCAGCGGATATCTGGTGGCCTTTACGGAGATGTATTGGACGGGACTAATTCAACGTATTTTCAAACAAAATGCCGGGAATGTTTCGGGTGAATCCCAAAAAGATGGCAAACTCAGGCCATCGGCACAGGAGCCTTTTTTGGTGAAATTTACCGATGTTTTTATTCGGCTGGACCGGGCACTGTTCAGGAAGGCAAAACATTCCGTGGGAAAGGGATTTGTACTGCGCAAAAAAGTATGACTTACTTTACCGTTGCCCGATACACCCCTTTTGAATAAGAACGCCGCAGCAAACCGGTAATATTTTCATATAATTTGCGGTCTTCGCAAAAGTCGGTTCCGGTAATTTCCAAAATGAGGATGGGTATATCTTTTTCTGTTTTAAAGTAGCTGAAATAGGAATCCTGCAAAGATTGCAGATACTCGGGCTGCACGCTCATTTCAATTTCACGGCCACGCTTCTGGATGTTGATCATCAGGTCGTCGACACTGCGGTGGAGATAGACCAGAAGGTCGGGTTTCGGCGAGGTGGCAAACAAATTTTGGAACAGCCGGTGAAACAAACGGTACTCGTCACCACTCAGGTTATTTTGTGCAAAGAGCCACGCTATCCGGA
>CAZPHZ010000126.1:0-8911 GCA_964586035.1 uncultured Saprospiraceae bacterium | reverse complement strand
CCTTCTCCACTCTTTTCAATTTCTGTTTTCAATTTTTTGATGGCAGAGTTTTCACCAGGGATAATTCGCGCCAACTTTCTCGTGAATTTTATCAGGTTGTTATAAGGGATTCGCCTTGAACTTGGGAAATTCTTATGTCTGTTCAGGTACGTTCTGAAACTGTCCAGAAGAGAAAAGAGAGGTTCAATCTCATCCATTTCATAGTAAGTGGACAAGAGCATAGTTTTTGAATTTAGGTTGTAAGTAAAGTCTTCATAATCAACGGTTCGTAGCAATTCAATGACTTTCTCAAACTTTTTTTGTGAAAAATAGAGTTGGGCTAAATTAAACGATACCGCATTGTCTCTCATAGCTTCGGGCAGGAATGATTTGTAATCATGAATGAAGTTTTCAGCCCACTCATACTTCCCAATTCTCAATGCCGCGACCACAATGTTTCTGAAGTGCCAGGGCGACAGTTCACCATCCGTCAGTAGCATCTCTTTTTTTAGTAAAAGGACAAAGAGGTTAAAGTACTCTTTAAGAAATTGCTGACTCCCTTCGTTGATTTTTTTTATGCAATAATTTAGGGCTGCCTGGTAAATAAACTCCGCTTCGATTCTGGGGAATAGGTCTCCGTATTTTTCGAGTAGTTCAATTAGTTTGAAGTAATGCGCTGTGTTTTCAGCGTCTTTCTGCGTCAAATATATTTGATAATACACTGCTACGGGGGGCACGTCCTGGTATCCGAATTTCTCAATGTGAGAAACGATTTCGTCAATGAACAATAGCTTGTACTCGTGAGAAACTATGAATTGCTGGCTTAAAACCGAACAGAAATAACGCAATTTTTCTGCAAGAAAGAAGCGATCCAGATTGTTCAATATTTCTTCCACATTCCGGCGGGCGGTGCGGTCGTGTTCGAGCTCTGTTAGTTCATAGTAGTTTTTTTCTATATGGTATTGATGAAGGTAATAATCTGCTGTTCTGAACAATTGCTGATCGGAAAGCCTCCTTGCCGAATTCATGGCCGTATTATTCAACCGTTCAATCTTTCTGTTGCCGATGGCTTCAATGAGGTAAGTAGCCTGGTGAATCGGATTTTCTTCATATACCTGCTGCGCGAGATAACGCTCTATCAACTTCAGAATGTCTGAGCAATTTTTTCTAAAAAGTACATCGTCAAAGGGGGATTCCGGATAAACCTTTTTCCAAATTTCTTGCTTATGCAGAATAGTGTTTTTCTGCGCATTGATGTGCTTAAGCAGCAACTCGAAAATCTTAATAAGCGCCTGGTTTTTATTGAAATAGGGCGAAATCAGGAACTTCCTAAGTCTGTTTTGCTCATACCTGTTGAAGATTCCCAGGATGGAATACAATTTGCTATTTTGCATGTCGTAAAAAGTTGCTATCTTACGGCCTTGATTTTTAGCGGCAATGAATGATTCCCTTTTTGTATTTCGAATTCAAAAGTATAAAAAAATAAATATTTCACAGCAAGATAGTCATTATGTTTGATTACTTGTTGAAAATAAGAAGGTTAAAGTTAGTTTGCTATTGTACTATCAAGGTTTAAAAACTCACATTAGGTGAAAGATGTTCTTGTTTTCAAGTTTGAATTTTTGGAAACTTGTACCTTGAATCCGGTTTGTAAAAAAAGTTTTGAGAGGAAATTGGGCTTAGTAAAGAGTGATCCTCTATTTTGAAAGCAATGAAAATCCACGAATCCATGAATGTATCGTTACTACACAAGAAAAAACTTTTGCTGTTGCTGGCAGCTTTCTTATGGATAGGCGGGCAAAGTTTGTTGGCACAAAACGGGTTGGATGTCATCCATGAGACTGTCCTTAAAGATTCCTCCGGCGAGTTTATTTTTGACCATTGGAGCGTAGCTTTCCCCCCTGAGATAAAATCATTCCCTACCAACGGAACTGCAGAATTTCACCCTTATACCTGGACCACGAAATTTGGCATCAAAGCTCCCGGTGGTCAAAATCCAGGAGTAAACCATCTCTTTTACACGCCCAACACTGGGTTTATCGGTCACGATACGATTGAAGTTTATTATCACCGTAGTTTGGGAAACGGAAATTCAATTGGGGCATACAAAATCTACAATATTACAGTCGTTCCATCTTTCCTCTATGCAGAGAATGACTATGCTACCACATCCGTGGGGCAGTCCGTTGAAATAAATGTACTTACCAATGATTACGGGAATGGAACAAATTTGAGCATCAGTGAAATACCGAATGTAAACAACGGTACTGCCAGCAAAATCAATAACGATACTACCGTACTGTTTACCCCAGCCGCTGGCTTTTCCGGAATCGCACATTTGAACTACACGATTTGTGACGCTCAGGGTTCCTGTGATATGGCCACGGTTAGTATTTGTGTCATTGACAATACGCCGCCTGCGTATGATTCTATTTTTGTAACCACCGAAAAAAATGCCCCTCAGGTAGTCTTGATGGCTATCGATAGCAATTTCACCATACTTCTTGCCCCATCTCATGGTCAGCTCGATTCTTTAGAAACATTAGTTTATGTGCCCGACCAAAACTACGTCGGCAATGACAAAGTTATGTTTGAGGATTCTGCAGCCAACCGCATCAGGGTCTTTGAAATTCGTGTATTGGATGTCGATGGCGATAATACATTCCTTTTTGATGATGTGGTTTATACACCCGTAGATGAGGTGGTTGATGAAATCCATCTGCTTGATAATGACAATGGAGGGACCTATCTTATGAATGTTAGTGCGATTGGCTACCCAAATACACTCGAAGGTGGCCAATTGACTTATTTGCCTCAAGTGGGCAAAGGTGTGTACAAATACGAACCACCTGCTGGTTTTGAAGGAATTGACCAATTTGAATACAGGGCCACACCTCCCAACAGTGGTGCCTATGAATATGCAACCTGCTATATCGTAGTGAGTGACTTGGATCCTTCCAAGCCCGTTTTCAATGTCATCACTCCGAAGAATACTCCTCTCGTCCTCGGCGACCACCTTCCTTTCGAGAACTATGAGTTTATCAATATAAATCAAGGCAATTTAGGTACTGTTGATTTTTATCCCGGCCAACAAACTGTAACGAGTTCTTATGGTCAGGAGTTTTCTGGTTACAACATGTTGGTTTATACGCCCAATCAGGATGTAACTGGATTGGATGAGTTCGAGGTTGAGTATTGTGCGGGCACACCAGGTTCGGGGTGTCAATTGGTAAAAGTCGATGTTGATATCCTCGAAATTACCAATCCACAATCTGATACGCTATGCGCAGGTGGAGATTGCGTTTGGGCAGGAGATACCAATAAGGATGGTATAGTTGATATTAGAGATATTTTACCTATTGGCCTTTGCATGGGCGAAGTAGGTTCCGACAGAGTCAATGGTTCCGTCGATTGGTATGCGCAATACGCCAGTAATTGGAACAACCTATTTTCGTCCATTGGTTTTGATGCAAAACACATCGATGCTGATGGAAATGGAATAGTCACCGCTTCAGATACTTCGGCCATCAAAGAATTCTATGGCAAATACCATAACTTGACACCTGAGCCAACCGGTGCTTTGGAAGAACTGCCGTTTTATATAGAAGAGCCCGACTTTTCAAATATTGAGCCAGGCGACACCTTATATGCTCCAATTCACCTCGGCAACGACTCCATCCCGGCCCTCGATGCGTATGGGCTGACCTTTGAGATTGAATTCGACCCGACACTGTTCGAAGCGGTAAATGTCTTCTTTAACGAAAGCAGTTGGGTGTCCTACAATTCTCCCGTTTTATCCATGACGTACAAGCCTGTCAATGGAAAAGTGGATGCCGGCATCACCCGGACATCTGGAGTAGCTGCCAGTGGATACGGCATCTTAGGAGTGGTTCAATTTATTGTGATTGATGATATTATTGGAGGACGCCTAAATAATTCTTCAACAACAGTTAACCTCCGATCCTTGGGGATGATGAATGGCAGTGGGCAAACACTGAATATCGGCGGTAATAGCATTACCTTCCATCTCGTCCTCAACGAGGATGCTCAAATCAGTGAGGGTGTTTCTAATCACCAGCTCGTGGTTTTCCCGAATCCGTCTTCCGATGTGGTGAATGTCCATCTCAATGGCGTACACAATAAAATGGACCGGGTTGTGCTTTACAGTGTTGTCGGGAATGTCGTTTACGACAGCGGAACGTTGGATGCAAAATCGGTTCAATTGAATGTGTCGGATTTATCACAGGGCATGTACCTGATGAAAGTGTGGTCTGGTGGCACTGTGCTGAATAGCAAAGTTGAAGTTATAAAGAGATTATAAAGGGGCTTGGAAAGCAGCGGCCTTGCTGCTCCAGGCTCTGAAAAGAGTTAATTCATATTCGTGGAATTTTATCATTGCTAATGAGTCGCACCTTCGAGTGCGACTTTTTTTATTGTAAACAAGCGAGTTTTCGAACAAGAAGACCCTTCTTTAAGATTTTTTATTTTCACAATGTTAATTACTGGTGTTCATCTGAAATAGCAGTTTTATTGAAGGCTAAGGTATGTTCGGTGTCATTTTATCTAAATTAAAATATTACATGACGTTTTTTTTGTACTTGTCACCAGGTTGCAATAGCTGCATATTTGTAACGTGAAAAGTAGATAAGGAAGAAGACGAGGAAATTGCAGGCAAATGAGCCATCAAAATTTGAATATGTTCATGGGATTATAATTTGTTAATAGCAGGCCACGATTTTCCTTATTTTGTGGCTTGCTGTTTTCCTTTCCATCCCATATCAAAGATATATAAAGAAGTTATCTAAAGAGGTAGCTCAAGAGGAGTTGGAGAATGTAGAAGTATGAAATAAAATATTATGTTCATGGGATTATAATTTGTTAATAGTGAGTCGTCTCTCATCAGTCAAAGAGGCGGCTTACTATTTTCTTTCTCATGATAAATAGCTGATGGTCAGTTGAATCTGGGCAAAAAAAAAGCTGACTTGAAAAAGTCAGCCGTCATTTAAGGACATGTTCATGGGACCATAACTTGCTAATAGCAAGCTCAATAATTCTTTAGGTCTTTAAGATGCCGCTAAGGTAAGGAGTTAATCAGGACTCCACCAAACCTCAGAATTACTTTTTAGGAAAAAAATTATTTGTTTTGGATATGTTCATGGGATTATACTATTAAAGTCGTGCTTTTGCACGACTTTTTTTTTTGAAAATGATTTTCTTTTCCCATCCAATTCGGCTTATTTCAATCTCAGTTTCAGCCCAAATTGTAGTTAATAAATTATCAATAATTTCATGAAAGCACTGGTCCTGAAAGAGCAAGGTAGCTACCCGCAATTGAGTACTCAGTTCGGCAATCCTGTTGAAAACAGTCAAAGCACCTTGGTCAAGATAGAAGCTGGAGCTTTGAATCATAGAGACGTGTGGATTATTAAGGGGCTTTATCCTGGAATCAATTACCCCGTCATACTTGGTTCAGATGGTGCCGGAATGGTGGGAGATGAAGAAGTGGTTATTCAACCAGGTGTGAACTGGGGAAATAACCCCGGGTGTCAGGGCCATGAATACCAGATTCTAGGTTTGCCCGCAAACGGCACATTTGCGGAGTACGTTTTGGTGGCCAATGATCAGGTGTACAAAAAGCCAGTTCACCTTTCAATGGAGGAAGCAGCCGCGTTGCCATTGGCGGGACTCACTGCTTACCGCGTCCTTTTTTCCAGGTGCCGGGCTACGAAAGGAGAGAAGGTGCTTATTACGGGGATTGGAGGAGGAGTCGCTCTGTTTTGTTTGCAGTTTGCAATGGCTGCCGGACTCCAGGTTTTTGTCACTTCCAGTTCTGATGAAAAAATTGAAAAAGCAAAATCCACTGGGGCACAGGACGGTGTGAATTATACCCACAAGCATTGGAATAATGAATTGAAAACTATGGCGGGAGGTTTTGACATTGTTATCGACAGTGCGGGTGGGAGTGGGTTTTCAAGCCTATTGGAATTATGCAAGCCAGGAGGCCGAATCGGAATATATGGCGGCTCAGCAGGCAACATCACAAGCTTAAGTCCACAACTGTTGTTCTGGCGTCAGATTTCAATATTGGGATCCACCATGGGTACCAAAGAGGATTTTAGAAAAATGCTAAATTTTGTGAGCCTTCATGAGATACATCCCATTATTGATTCGGTGTACCCATTGGAACGAAGTGATACAGCTTTTCATAAAATGGAGAAGGGAAACCAGTTCGGGAAAATTGTTTTGACTCCCTAAAAAAATAACTCCTGACATAGTCAGGAGTTACAGTTTTCAAAAACGCTCCGAGAAGGCGTTAGCGGCGTGCCGAGAAAGGATTCGTCGGCGAAAAGGAAAAATCACCACTAACGAGCACAAATGTAATCCATTTTTTGTAATTCTGAAAGTTTTTATTCAAATTTAGTCGATAGAAAAAAGGCCATTGAGTGAGCAACTCAATGGCCTTTACAAAAACGATATAGGCGTAAAATCAGCGTTTGGAGGAATCGCTTCCAGCGTTACTAAGAAAATCTGCAAACATCTGCTTCGAATTCTCCAAAGCTGACGCTACCTCCTGGTATTTGGTTTTCCAGCCGTCAAGCGAAGCCGCTGCGCCGTTGGCAGCGCTCGTCAATTCACCGATTTTTGTCTCGGTGTCAGCCCCCAATTTGCCTGAAGTGAGGCCATCTTTCAATGCCTGCATGGTCTCGTTCTGCACTGCCCACTGAGCCATAAACCCGTCCAAATCAGCAGCGATAGACCCGAGATTTGCTGTGTTTGTCTGAACTGCTGCCTGTAAGTCATTGTATTTGCTCTTTGTCGTTTCATCCCAGTTAGCCATCGCATCAGGTGCAACCTGCATTGTACTGGAAGACTCCACCCATGCGGATTGGGCATCTTTTACCGTTTGCGAAAATTCAGTTACTGCGGAAGTAGTAGCGTCCCATTTGGATGCCAGTTCGTTGATGCTATCTGCAAATTTAGTCGAATTGCTGCATGCAGCAAGCACTGTAGCGAGCGCGATAAATGCGATTACATTTTTCATAGTCCTTTTTAATTTTGGTGATTGATTTAAATAAATGCGGTTAGCGAAATTAGGAAACACCCAACAAACTGCACAACATGGTGTATTTATAATTTGTTCATGGAAACTCCTATAACCTCTGCGAATAGAGGGCGGCGGCAGAGTCACTCTTTATAATTAGCCGAACCTACAGACATCGATGTTTTAAAACAGGTTTCTTTGACCAAGAATTACAATATCTTTTTGTGAAGAGGCATGACTATTTTGATTGAAAAAGCAGGATGGTAGGGAAATCAAAACCAAATCAACCCAAAAGGAGAAGAACTACGATTTGAGAATCTTTTAAACTCACAAAATTGGCCATATAATTTCCCCTGTCGATTGAATGGAAGTTTATAACTTTGCGCCCCGTAAGAAAGAAATGATTTAATAAATCGAGGGTAAGAATCATTTATTTACTCGACTTCTTTCTTTTATAGATGGTCCCGTAGTACAACGGATAGTATGCAGGTTTCCGGAACCTGAGATAAAGGTTCGATTCCTTTCGGGACTACTTTTAAAGCCGTATGACGCTTCAATTAGCGGCATACGGCTTGTCAATTTGCATTAGTATACTCAATGGGTCATAGACAAAGATGTCAATTGTCTAATAAGTAAATCATCCTGACTTTTGAAGTCTGCAATAAATGATGAAGTCCTACCAAGAAAACTATTTCTGTTTTATAGATAAATACGGAGGGTTCGTCAATAAATCATAAGGTAGGTTCCTGCTCTTTTTCACAAGCATGCCCACATCCGCATTGCCCACAGCACGACGAGCCATCGTCGAAGTGATTCTTCGTTCCTGTTTTTTTTGCTAAAAATTGGATAGACAACCAGCCTGCCGACAGGGCACCAACTGCAAGAATGGGAAGGATGATTTCAATGTATTTCATTGTGATGTATTTTTTTGAGGGTTAAAAGGTTTAGAATTTAACCCCGCTAAACCTTCAAAACCTCAACCCCTTAGTGCGAGCTGAACATGCCGGCAAAACCCATGAACGCCATGGATAAAATGCCGGCGATGATTAGGCTCATAGCAGTGCCTTCGATAACTTTTGGAATATCCATCAGTTTTGTTTCCTCGCGGATACTTGCCATCAGCACTAGTGCCAGCGTGATGCCGCCACCTGCTCCCAAAGCATAAACAATGCCTTCTACCAATCCGTAGCCTTTATTGGTGGCAAAAAGCGCCAGACCGAGGATTGCGCAGTTGGTAGTGATTAGTGGCAGAAAGATGCCAAGCGCCCGGTATAATTCAGGGCTCAGTTTTTTTACGGCCATTTCCACCAATTGCACCGTACTTGCAATGACAATTATGAAGCTGATGAGCCGAAGGTATGGCGCATAAGTGAGCACGAATGTATTGAGCACCCATGCCCAGATGGCTGTGATAACCATGACAAAAATATTGGCCAGCCCCAGCCGGAACGAGGTCACCAATTTGCTCGTCACTCCCAAAAAAGGGCAGATGCCGAGAAAATACGTCAGCGTGAAGTTGTTGATTAACAATGCCGAAACGAATATCCAAATCAGATTATCCATGCGTAGTTATTTTTTATCAAGCGACTAATTTCAACGCCCCTCAACCCTCTCAACCTTCCTTTTCTGCCTGTACCAGTTAAAAAACAGTAGCAAAAAGCCGAGGGTAAAAAATCCACCCGGAGGCAAAATCATAATCACCCAGGGTTCGAACTTATCGCCGAATAGCTGAATGTTGAAGATACTTCCACTGCCCAGCACTTCCCGGATGACCCCGATGCACATCAGAGCAAAAGTGAACCCCAGCCCCATACCGAGGGCATCGAGCAGGGAGAGTTTCACATTGTTTTTACCGGCAAAAGCCTCTTGCCGCCCCAGGATGATGCAGTT
>CAZPHZ010000125.1:0-9005 GCA_964586035.1 uncultured Saprospiraceae bacterium | reverse complement strand
CTCCGACAAGAATGGGAACGAAATACCTGGTAGATACCAATATCGCCATTTACCTGCTCAGCGGAGTTCTGCCGCCCAATGCTCAATCATACCTGCGACCCATCCTAAACCAAGAATGCAATTTTTCCATCGTGGGTAAAATAGAGTTACTTGGCTGGCAATTTCCTTCACAAGAAGATGAAAGAAAAGCAACAGAATTTGTCGCTGATTCGATTATATTACCGCTCACTGATGCCATTGCTGAGAAAGCGATCGAACTTCGAAAATCAAAAAAATTAAAACTTGGCGATTGCATAATCGCTGCTACTGCTTTGCTCCACCAAATGACGCTCCTCACCCGCAACGAAGTCGATTTCAACAACTTGCGCGGATTAAAAGTCGTGAATCCGTTCACTATCTGAGGTAATATTATTCCGTCCGCCGCCTCGCCGACCAGCATCAGGTTATCCTCATCACCCACTCGCCACAAATAGCCGCCCAGGCCGACGCCCATTATTTCGTGTATAAAAAAGTGGAACACAACAACACCTTCACTCGTGTGAAGCACCTCAACGACGACGAAAGAGTACGGGCCATTGCCGTCATGCTCAGCCAAAACCCTCCGGGCGAGGCTGCCCTGGCAAACGCACGGGAGCTGATGGGAGGTTGATTCGGGATGGGCTATGAGTTAGCTTGTTGTTTTCAACCACCATGTTTTTCTGCACGTTTTTATGTAGCTTTGTTAAAAATTGCAGCATGCAGATTATACTTGAAATCAAAAAGCAAAAAGAATTGCAAATGCTTTTGCAATACCTTCGTTTTTTGCCTTCGGCTAAGATTGTTGAGCCAACTGCCGTGAAAGTATCCGCAAACCCTCCAAATGGGAAACTTCCCTTTTTCGACAAGTACCATGGAAGTATAAAATCAAGCTTGACCTTACAAGAAATTGATGACCGCCTCCAACAACTCCGACAAGAATGGGAACGAAATACCTGGTAGATACCAATATCGCCATTTACCTCCTCAGCGGGCAGTACGGAATTCGCTAACACACCATTAGGACCACAACACATTGAGCCTGACACAACTAGGTTCTCATCGTTCCGCCAACTCCATCCATCGCATTTCCTTTTCCTCCAAGTTTTCTTCCAAGGCCTGCAATTCTCTAGATAGCGTCTCGATTTCGTTCACCGGGATGCCGGAGGTGGAGAATCGCCCGTGAATCTGCGTTTTGCGTTCCTCGAGTGCGGCGATGTCGCGTTCGAGGCGTTTCATCTCGTTCTTTTCTTTAGAGGTGAGACCACTGCCGCTGCGGATGACGGGAGATTTTTCTTTGTCGTTGCTCTTTTCCAGTTGCGACAATTCCCGCTCGAAATTGAGTTTCTCCAGTTGCATAGCCCGGTAATCCATGTGGCGGCCGTTGAAATCCTTGATTTTGCCATTCCCTTCGAAAATAAACAGGTGGTCGCAAAGTTTGTCGAGCAGATAGCGGTCGTGGCTTACGACGATGACACAGCCAGGAAATACCATGAGCCAATCCTCCAAAATATTGAGGGTGATTACGTCGAGGTCGTTGGTCGGCTCATCGAGGATGAGGAAGTTGGGGTTTTTCATCAAAACAGACAGCAGGTAGAGCCGGCGGCGCTCGCCACCACTGAGCTGTGAGATATATACCTGCTGCTGGTTTCGGTTGAACAGGAAGCGCTCCAACAATTGGGCTGCCGAAAGCTTTTGGCCTTTCTCCAGGGGAATGTATTCGGCGATGTCCATGATGTAGTCTATCACCCTTTTGCCGGAGGCAGATTCTGTGGATTCGATGCCATCTTGCGAATAATAGCCGAACACCACCGTTTCACCCACGACGACTTTTCCTTTGTCGGGGCGCTCTTCCTGTGTGAGCAGACGCAAAAATGTGGACTTTCCAATTCCGTTTTTCCCTACGATGCCCACTTTTTCACCTTTTTTGAATTTGTAATGAAAATCCTCGAGGATTTTCAAATCGCCATAGCTTTTGCCTATGTAATGACATTCGAGGATTTTTCCACCGAGACGCTGGCCTTTCAGGCCAATTTGTATTTCATCGTTTTCAATTCGGCGGGAGGCTTTCTCTTCAATGTTGTAAAACCTATCGATGCGGGCATTGGCTTTGGTGGAGCGGGCTTTCGGCGAGCGGCGCATCCAGTCGAGCTCTTTTTTGTAAAGTTTTTTGGTCTTGCTTTGCTCAATGGCTTCGTTGTCTGTGCGAGCAGCTTTTTTCTCCAAAAAATCTGAGTACCCCCCGGTGTATCTGTAAAGATGCCCCCGGTCGAGTTCGATGATATGGTCGCAAATGCGCTCCATAAAATAGCGGTCGTGGGTGACCATGAGAAAGGTGATGTTGGACTGGCTGAGGTAACCTTCGAGCCATTCAATCATATCGAGGTCGAGGTGGTTGGTCGGCTCATCGAGGATGAGAAACTCAGGTTCCTCGATGAGCAGTTTGGCGAGGGCGAGGCGTTTTCTTTGGCCTCCGGAAAGGGTGGCAACGGATTGCTCGAGGTCAGTGATGCTGAGTTTGAAGAGTATTTCTTTTGCTTTGGCTTCAAAGTCCCACGCCTTCAAGTCTTCCATTCGGGAAAGGGCGGCCTGCATTTCGGCGTTGTCAGAGGCATGAAGCATGGCCCGCTCATAGCGGCGAATGGTTTGAATGATTTCAGCGTCGCCATCGAAGACAGCCTCCAGAGCATTGTGGCCATCGAAAAAGTCCGGTTCCTGCGGCAAATACCCTATAAGGATACCCCGGCGGAGTTGCACTTTGCAATTTTCACCTTCGCCCGGTTCATGCCCGGCTATAACTCTGAGCAGCGTGCTTTTACCAGAGCCATTTTTGGCTATCAGCGCCACCTTCTGCCCTTTATTGATTTGCAAATCAACATTTTCGAAAAGCACTTTTTCGCCGTAGCTGCGGCTCACGTTTTCGAGCGTCAGGTAATTCATTTCCTCTTTTTCATTAACGGGCGGCAATTTTACGAAATCAAAAAGACCTTCCGGCAATCACCGGAAGGTCTTTTCGCCCCATATCATTGCTCTACATTACTGAAGAGTTATCAGGTCGTGCATAATATTCAGTGTTTCGAGCAGGTACACGTCTTTTTTCAACCCCTTGACCCATTCTTCGTTGCGGGCTTTTTTGCTTTCGTCGGCTTCGATACCGGGAATATCGGCGGGCAGATTCTGAATGCCGGCGACCACCTCTGTCTCGAACAGTTTGTCGTAAGCGTCGTCTTTGGCTTCCCATTCCTGCGTTTGTGCACGAAAATCCTTCAGATTCAGGCTTTGCACGGAATTGTCTCGCTGCGCTTTAATTTCTTTGGCTCTTTCGTCTATTTTGCGGAATACCTCGTTGTTGCGGACGCGGAATGCACTCATTTCTTTCACTTTGCCAAGATGGCTCAATGAGTAAACATTTTGGCCGTACTCCACGGGGTCGATTTTAGTCCATTGCATGGGGAAATCTTCCTCCTTTTCGCCGGAGTCTAAGTATAGCCATGTGTCGGGAAGGACGATGTCAGGGGTCACGCCTTTGAGTTGGGTGGAGCCACCGTTTACACGGAAGAACTTTTGAACTGTCATCTTTATTTCACCCAATGGTTTCACATCGTTGTTACCCCGAATGAGCGCATCAAGGTCGAAAAATCGCTGCACGGTACCTTTGCCAAAGGTGGAATTGCTAGTCCCCACAATTACCGCCCTGCCATAATCCTGGAGGGCAGCGGCAAGGATTTCAGAAGCAGAGGCGCTGAATTGATTTACCATGACGATAAGTGGCCCGTTGTACAGGACGCTTGGGTCCTCATCGTCCAGAACATGAGGTTTGCGGTCCCTGGACTTCACCTGAACGATAGGGCCTTCCTCGACAAAAAAGCCACTCATGTTTACCACATCCCGCAGCGAGCCGCCACCGTTGGTGCGTAAGTCGAGGATGATTCCTGCCACGTTGTTTTGGTTCAGTTTTTCAAGTTCCACGGCGATGTCGTCAGCGCACCGGCGGCCGTTTTTGTTGTTAAAATCAGCGTAAAATTTGGGCAAGCGGATGTATCCTATTTTTTCCCCACCCGCCGATTCGAGGAGCAGGGACTTTGCAAATCCCTCATCCAAAATCACCACGTCACGGACGATGGGTATTTCCTGAGTGGTACCATCTGCTTTTTTGATGGAAAGGCGCACTTTGGTGCCAGGTGTGCCTCTTATAAGTTGTACCACGTCATTGATGACCATGCCGGTGATATCGGTCCATTCGGGATCGTCGCCCTGGGCCACTTTGGTGATGCGGTCATTGGCTTCAAGAGCGCCCTGTTTCCAAGCGGGTCCGCCCACAATGATTTCACTGACTTTGGTGTAATCGCCGTCGGTTTGCAGGCGGGCGCCGATGCCTTCGAGACGGCCGCTCATGCTGATGTCGAAATTCTGTTTGTCAATCGGCTCGAAGTAGGCAGTGTGCGGGTCGAATACGTTGGTGAGGGTGTTGAGGTAAAGGCTGAGGTAGTCCGAACGTTTGCGTTTGTTGAGGCGTTCGTACCAATCGTCGTAGGTTTTTAATTGCTCTTTGCGTGCATCTGCTTCCAGCTCTTCAAAAGTTTTGTCCTTAAAATCGGCATCGCCTTTTTCTTTTTTCTCAAGCATGCTGTTCAGGCGGTTCATGGTTTCCCATTTCATAGATTCCCGCCAATATTCTTTCAGCTCAGCATCATCCCTGGCGAAAGGCTTCTTCTCATTATTTGTTTCATAGGATTCTTCAGTGTCATATTGGAATGGCTGGGCCAAAAACTCCCGGTAAAAGGCTTGGGTCTTGGCAACACCACTTTTCTGGAGTTGAGTGGCGAGGTCGAGGAAGAGAAATTTGCCATCTTTGGCCTCATCGTCGAGCTTGTCTTTCCATGGCTCGAGTTGCGCGACGTCCTCCTGCGTCAGCCACCTGCGGCTGCCGTCGATACGGTTGAGGTATAAGCTGTAAATCTTCTCAGATAAACCATCGTCAATCTGCACCGATTGGTAATGATAATAATTCAAATCGGTGAGAATCGTCTGCATCAGCGCTGCCTCTTTTTGCTCATTGTTGACGGGCAGATAGAAGGCAAAGAACAAAGCAACTGCTGCAGTGAGGGAAAGCAATATGGGACCTCTATTTTTCATAATCACTTGTTTAACAAGATTTAGTTTTGATGTTTTTGGTAGCGTTTCCATTGTTACATTTCGGATCCGAGCCGGAGAATTCCGGTAGAGAATCCGTAAACTTCGGCACAAACCTGAAAATTCCCAATAAATGAACTTCTTGGTTGAGGGTTGGGCGGCTTACCGTTGTATTTTTGCGGCTGCTTTATTGCAACCCCTGCCATAAAGCACATAATTATACTTTTTTAGGCAAAAATTGTTTGATTGCATGCCGGAGCAAAGGCTAATTTAACGGATTTTAACCTTGGCTTGTTTTAAGGACGCAATTTTGGGCTGAGGATTGCACCATAGGAGGTCTTTCATTTCTTTTATGCCAAAATGTTGCCAGCATCGGTATGGTTAGTAGTTCGTTGCCGATAGTTAAGCACTGTTAGATACCGGAATTTTTTACGTTTGAATTTTAGAAGTATGAACAAGAAGAAAATTTTCAACGACCCGGTTTATGGCTTTGTGACACTGCCATTCGAAATATTATTCGACCTGATAGAGCATCCTTTTTTTCAGCGCCTGCGGCGCATAAAACAGGTCAGCCTTTCGCATTATGTGTATCCCGGAGCCTTGCACACCCGATTCCAACATGCACTCGGTTCCGTGCATCTCATGGGAGAGGCCATCGACGTATTGCGTTCCAAAAGCGTGGATATTTCTCAAGACGAAGCCAAAGCAGTTTCCATTGCCATCCTTTTGCACGACATCGGGCACGGCCCCTTTTCCCATACCCTGGAGCACTCTCTCGTCAACGTCTCGCACGAAGAGATTTCATTGCGTTTTATGGAGCAATTGAATCTGGAATTCAATGGCCAGCTCGACCTGGCCATTCGCATTTTTAAAAACCAGTACCCCAAAAAATATCTTCACCAACTCATCTCCGGCCAACTCGACATGGACCGCATGGACTACCTCAATCGCGACAGCTATTTCACCGGCGTTTCGGAGGGGGTCATCGGGTTCGACCGCATCATCAAAATGCTGGCGGTGAAAGATGGCGAATTAGTGGTGGAAGAAAAAGGCGTGTATTCCATTGAGAAATTCCTCATCGCCCGGCGGCTCATGTATTGGCAGGTCTATCTGCACAAAACCGTTCTCGTGGCCGAGCGAATGCTGGTCAAAGTGCTTAATCGAGCCAAAGACCTGGCGCGGCAGGGAGAGCAGCTAAACGTATCGGAAAACCTCGCCTGGTTTCTTTACCGCAATTGCTCCCTTCAAGATTTTAGCGCCAATCCCGGCGAAGCGCTCGCCCACTTTGCACACCTCGACGATTACGACATTTTTGCCGCATTGAAGGCTTTCACGTTACACGACGACCCTCTGCTGGCCTTTCTCGCCTCCAGCCTTATAGACCGCCGGCTTTTAAGAATTGAGCTGAAAAATCAACAATTTTCACCGGAATATCTTGAAGCCATCCGGCAAAAAACTATTGCAGAATATGGGTTCCCACACAGTTGGTTAAACTATATCGTCTTCGGCGGCGAGGAGAGCAACCACGCTTATAGTACTTCAAGACACGAAATTAAAATCCTGTACAAAGACGGCTCCGTGCTCCCCATGTCGCAAGTCACGGATTTTGGATTGCAAACCAGGATTGTGAAAAAGTACTATCTGTGCTATCCGAAACGAAAGCTGTAATATCGCCTCCGTTGCCCCCAGGTCATCTCAAAAAAACATTCCCAGCAAGCACCCAAAAGTGTCAAAGTGGTTTGAAATCACCGGGTCACTGACAGACAAAAAAAGCCAATTGAACTTATTGCTCGCTCCCGTCCTAAACTCTTTCCAAAATTATCGCCGAAGCGCCACCTCCGCCGTTGCAGATGGCGGCCAGGCCATAGCGGCCATCGCGTTGGTGCAACACGTTGTTCAATGTGGTGACGATGCGGGCACCGGAAGCGCCGAGCGGGTGACCGAGCGATACGGCACCACCCAATACATTCATTCGGTCGTGGTCCACATCCATGATTTTTTCAAATGCCAGCGTCACGGAAGAAAAGGCTTCGTTGACCTCAAAGAAGTCGATGTCTTCTTTTTTCAGGCCGGCCCTTTCGAGGGCTTTCGGAGCGGCAACGGTGGGTGTGGTGGTGAACCATGCCGGTTCCTGTTCGGCGTCGGCAAAGGAGACGATGCGGGCCAAAGGCTTGAGGTTCATCTCTTTGAGCTTCTTCTCACCGACGAGCACGAGCGCCGAAGCACCGTCGTTGATGGTGGAAGAATTGGCGGCCGTGGCCGTACCGTCTTTCGTGAAAGCGGACCGGAGAGCAGGTATCTTTTCGAATTTCACCTTCCGAAATTCCTCGTCTTCGCTCACGATGACCGGATCACCTTTGCGCTGCGGCACCTCCACCGGCACGATTTCCGCCTGAAAAACGCCCGCTTCGGTCGAGGCTGCCGACCGTTCGTAGCTGCTGACGGCGAAGGCATCCTGCTCTTCGCGGGTAATGCCGTACTTCCGGCTCGTGCGGTCGGAGTAGATGCCCATGGCGCAGTGTTCGTAAGCGTCGTCGAGACCGTCTTTGGCCAGCCCGTCCACCAACGTGGAATGTCCGTATTTGTAGCCCCAGCGGGCGTTGGGCACGTAAAAGGGAGCCTGCGACATGTTCTCCATGCCCCCGGCTACCACGATGTCGTTGAAGCCGAGCATGATGGTTTGGGCGCCGAGCATGATGCTTTTCATGCCGGAGGCGCAGACCTTGTTGATGGTGGTGCAAGGCACGTTGTGCGGGATGCCGGCGGCATGGGCGGCCTGCCTCGCCGGGGCCTGCCCCAGATTAGCAGACACCACATTGCCCATGAATACTTCATTTACGGCATCGGCAGCGACGCTGGCTTTGGCGAGTGCGCCTCGAATTGCAGCGGCTCCCAACTGAGGTGCCGGCACGGTGGAAAGGCTGCCGCCAAAACTTCCGAGTGGGGTGCGCACGGCGGCTACGATGAATACTTGTTGCATAATTTTCTTTTTTTCTGAAAAGCCGGAATGACAGTGCAAAGGACCTGTGCTTTCCGAGCTTTTCTCAATTATTGTTGGATTTCATTTGCTCGATCATGGAGAGCATCTGTTGGACAGTTTTGTTATTGCCGTCGAGTTCTTTGGCTTTTAAAGTGTACATCTCGGCGAGCGATAAGTTTTTGCGCTCTATATAAAACTGCCCCAGTTTGAGGGCTTTTGTAAATTCATCGATATCGGGCGATTTTTTCAATTCTTCCAATATTCCGTTGCCTAAATCCGGGGCATTCCCGTAAAAATACAGCCCCGCCAGTGTGGTGTAAAAATCGGGGTTGCCGGGGTTGGTTTCTATGGCCATTTTCAACGCCGATTCGCCACTCTTGTAATTCTGTTCTTTTAAATATAGCATCGCTAAATTACCCCAACCAATGGAGCAATGTGGAGATTTTTTCACCACATTTGTAAAATATGTTTTCGAGTCTTTTAATTGGTGCGAATATTGGTGTGATTTTATACTAAAAAACAGGAGCAGGCAGAGCCAAATAATAATTCCCATATTTTTAAATAGAGGTTTTATATCGAGCGATTCGCCAATAGCCAATAGCATAAAAATAATTCCGAGAAGTGGCATGTGCACCCGGTATTCAAAGTGGAAATTATAATTGATAAAAGGGTTGGTAAATGCGATGGCCGGTAAAAGAGGAATGAGGAACCAGGTGATGCCAAACAGGCTTTTCTTTTTATTTTTAGACAACAGGAATAATGCCAAAACCCCTGTAATTCCTACTACTCCTAGAGCTGTGCTCATATCGGGCACAATGGGGATGGGACTTAACTCCGTGGCACTAAATATTTTGCCGAGGTATTGGGGGATGGCATC
>CAZPHZ010000124.1:0-9012 GCA_964586035.1 uncultured Saprospiraceae bacterium | reverse complement strand
CGTTTTGTCTCTGTGTGCTCATGTCATACTCGGAAGATGCCTTGTGTCCATATGCGCTGACACTATCCCCGTTGAGACCGCTGAATTTTCCAACTAAACACAATGCGTATTCTTGCGAAGACAATGGGGAAACCCAAACGCAAAGCAAAGACAAAAGTTGAACCTTAATGCCACATCTGCACCAATTAAATCCAGACCACCCACTCACCATTGAAGATGTCGCCCGGCTCATGGAACCGGGAAGTCAGTTGGCCCTCTCCGGCGAAAGTACCCGCCGCATCCGCCGCTGCCGCCAATACCTCGACGAAAAACTCGCCGGTACCAACGAAACTTATTACGGCATAAACACCGGATTCGGCTCGCTTTGCAACGTTCAGATTGAAAAAAAGGAACTGGAGCAATTGCAAATCAATCTCGTAAAGTCTCACGCCTGCGGCATGGGTGATGAAGTGCCCGCAAGCGTTATTCGGTTGATGTTGCTATTGAAAGCGCAGGGCCTGTCCCTCGGCTACTCCGGCGTTCATCTCGCTACCGTGCAACGGCTCATTGATTTTTTCAATCAGGACGTGCTGCCGGTCGTTTATCAGCAAGGTTCGCTCGGTGCCTCGGGAGATTTAGCTCCATTGGCACATCTGGCTCTGCCACTCGCTGGTTTGGGGGAGGTGCGATTCGGTGGCGAGTACATGCCTTCCGCTGCCGTTCTTAAAAAGTTCGGATGGCAGCCCATCCGGCTGCAATCAAAAGAAGGGCTGGCATTGCTCAACGGCACACAATTTTGCCAGGCATACGGTGTTTGGTGCTTACTCGAATCTAACCGCTTGCTTCAGTTGGCCAATCTCTGCGCAGCGTTATCCATAGACGCCTTCGACTGCCGCCAGTCACCGTACAACGAACTTTTGCATAAAATAAGACCCCATGCCGGGCAACTTTCTGTGGCCGAAGCTATACGCGATTTTTTGGAAAATAGTGAAATCGCCGCTGGCAAAAAGAAACACGTTCAGGATCCTTATGCTTTCCGTTGTGTGCCGCAGGTGCATGGCGCCAGCTACGATACCATCGCCCATGTGGAGCGTACTTTCCTCACGGAAATGAATTCCGTTACCGATAATCCCACCATCTTTCCCGAAGAAGACACGCTGCTCTCCGGAGGTAACTTCCACGCACAACCACTGGCTCTATCTCTTGATTTTCTCGCCATCGCACTCGCTGAATTGGGCAGCATCTCCGAACGCCGCACATACCAGCTCATAAGCGGCAAACGGAACCTTCCCGCATTCCTCACGCGGCAGGGCGGCCTCAACTCCGGGCTCATGATTCCGCAATACACGGCAGCGAGTATCGTCAGCCAAAACAAACAACTCTGCACGCCAGCCTCGGTGGACAGCATCGTCTCTTCCAACGGCCAGGAAGACCATGTGAGCATGGGCGCCAACGCCGCCACAAAAGCATTTCGTGTAGTGAAAAATTTGGAAAGTATCCTCGCCATCGAGTTCATGACGGCGGCACAGGCTATCGAGTTCCGCCGGCCGGCAAAGACTTCGCCGGTGTTGGAATCTATTTTGGAAAAATACAGGAAGGCCGTGCCCCCCCTGAACGGTGACAGGATTTTGCACGAAGATATGGTTCGAACGGAGGCGTTTTTGAAGGGGCTGTAAAGAAAGTGCGAATGGGCAGCTTGGGTTACCGCTGGACAGGCTGGGCCGCAAAGGCATCCTTTTATAGGTCATTGAATGAAAGCCTTTTGATAACGCAAGTTGCACGGTTGGAGGAGGTATGAGCTGCAAAACACACACAGCCTCATTCAACTAAAGCTGTTTTATACACCCCGACCGTATGTATCACCGGGCACGCTTTTGCTGAAAAATCAATTCGGAGCTTGCTCGTTTTCAAAGTTTCAAAAGGGACGATTCTCCGGTTCCCGATGGTAGTGCCGGTGGCAACGGTCTGGTATTCTTTATCCAAAAATGCCTCAATGGTGAAGGATTTCACTCGCTGACCCAATGCAATGTATTCCTGAATGATCACAGCATTCATTTCCGTTTCTTTCCCGAAGTCAATTTCAAGGGTAGCGGCAGTCACGGTGTCGTTCGTCGTCCAATAAGTTTCCGGATCGCCGTCGATGACATTTTGGGCGCTGAACATCTTGGCGCCGCTCCTGGTCTGACCAGATTTGGCAGCTGCACCTTTTGTCAAATCTATGCTAAAAGAAGCGTCGAGCCAGGCTTTCAACTCCATCAGGCGTGCAGCGTCATTTTCGTGAATAAGACCACGGTTGTCCACCGGGATGTTGAGCAAAAAATTTCCGTTCATGCCCACCGAGTGGAACCAGTTGTCTGCAAGCTGGGCGAGCGATTTGACCAAACTGTCTTGCGAAGCATGATAAAACCAGCCCGGCCGGATGGAGGTGTTCACTTCTGTTGGCAGCCATTTACCACCGTCTTCATGGCCGTGCTGAAGTTGGTCGTTTACGTCCGGAATGCCGGGGTAAAACGCGCCATCTTTCACAGTGCACCAGTTTGTTTCGGCGGCGTAACCCCGTTCGTTGCCCACCCAGCGGATGTCGGGTCCTCCGTCGCTGAAGATGACAGCTTGCGGCTGGTACTCACGAACAACATCCGCAAAGCCCGGGAAATCATAAACCTGCTTTTTGCCGTTAGGCCCCTCGCCATTTGCACCATCGAACCACACCTCGAACACCACTCCATATTGCGTAAGCACTTCTTTGAGCATATTTTCAAAAACGGTGTTGTATTCACTCGTGCCATAGGTGGGGTGGTTGCGGTCCCATGGCGAAAGGTATACGCCGAATTTGAGACCGTACTCCCGGCATGCCTCCGAAAGGTCTTTCAATACATCTCCTTTGCCATCCCTCCATTTGCTCTCACGCACCGTGTGGGTGGAATATTTGGACGGCCAAAGGCAAAACCCGTCGTGGTGTTTGGCGGTAATGATGACGCCCTCCATGCCAGCGTCTTTTATGACCTTTGCCCATTGGCGGCAATCCAACGCTGCGGGATAGAATTCATCGGGAGATTCATCGCCGTGTCCCCATTCGATATCGGTGAAAGTATTCGGCCCGAAGTGAATAAAAGCGTAATATTTCATCTGGTGCCATTTGAGTTGGCGTTCGGAAGGTACGGCACCAAATGGGGCGGGCGGCTGGGGTGGTGCAGCGCAACTTGCAAGAAACACAAAAAGCAAGAAGAGGATGTTGTGGTTTTTCATAATTTGTTTGGACGGATTAGATATTGATTTGTCATTGGGGTTTTTGCGGCGGAATACCTACTGCCGGTACGACCTGGTTTTTTCCAGGTTCATTTCCTGCCGGCCGAATTTACACCAAGACCCCGGGAATCCAAAACGGCACACTTGGGCGAGACATAATAAAAAGGCTTCAAAAATGGAGATACCCGAAGGCTTGAAACTGCGTTTGATGCGGCAAACTGCTCAAATGTGATAAGCTCCAATAAGAATACCCCGATGTTGAAAGCCAGACCGCTTGGTCTGTTTCCCCTGGTGTTTTTCTTCGCATGAGCAATTTCAATGAGCGCTCATTGTGACAAATTAACTGGTTGCCGCCCATGTATCACCTTTTCCCCCCCTCAGTTTTTCACAAACTTCTGGCTGCTCACGCCCCGGCTCGTTTTTACGGTGAGCCAATACAAGCCTGAGGGCCAGCCTGCCGTTTCAATTTGGCGGCTGGTGGTTCGATGCACGATAAGCCCCGTTGCATCGGAAACGACAATATTGAATGGTTCGGGGAAATCTACCGGCAGTTCGACGATAAGCTTTTCAGTTGCGGGATTTGGATAGACCTTGAATTGAGTCTCATTAAATTTCTCACTGGCACTCACTGGGAGGAGGTTGCATTCTTCATCGGTGCCGATGCAGTAGTCAATCAAAACTACCGGGCTTTCCGGCACGAAAAAAGCGTACACTGGCCAGAAAGGTCCCATGCCGGTCCCGATGCCGCTGAGTATCGGTATCAGCCCGGTGTTGTAAACCGTGCGCATTTCCCCCCAGACATACACCGTGTCCACCTCTTCTATCACGGGCGGGTAGTCGGGAACATAATTCATGCACCCCGCCACCGTATCTCCAACGGACTGGGAGAAATCGTAAAGCAGCAGGTCCTGAAATATGCCGCATGTATCAAAGTAGGAAGTGAGCGGCTCAAATGGGAAATAGTAAACTCGTCTCGCAGCCGTGTCGTCTCTCATGGCCCCGGTGAGCGACTCATTCTCCACGTAATAAGGCGGGACGAGTTCAGTGAAATAAGCAGCTGTGCTTTGCAAGTTTTGCCGGTACACCTTTTTATAATCCATGCCATTGATGGATGTATCGCCTTTGATGGCTATTGTGTGGTGAACGGGGGCATTATCATTCAATGCAAAGATGACCCAATGTACCCCCTCGATGGCCATTGGTTCGTAATTCTGGGCATACAGCATCGATGCGGAAAAGAAGCAAATACTGAAAAGTAGTATCTGTTTCATAAGGCAATTTTTTTTTTGGTGTAAAAAACAGAAACCCAATATAAGCCAATCCTTCCAAAGAAGCATCAAAAATATTGCCCATACATGACGAAAAGCGGATTACAGCTCCCGCCATAATCCGCTCTTCCCGTCCATCGTCCAAAGTTTACCGTCAGCCGAGATCAAACTTTATCCCCTGTGCCAGGGGCAAGTCTTTGCTGTAATTGATGGTGTTGGTTTGGCGGCGCATGTAGGCCTTCCATGCGTCGGAACCGCTTTCGCGACCGCCGCCGGTTTCCTTTTCACCGCCGAAGGCCCCGCCGATTTCGGCGCCGCTGGTGCCGATGTTTACATTGGCGATGCCGCAATCGGAGCCCGTCGTGGAGAGGAATTTCTCTGCCTCTAACAGGTTGCTCGTCATAATTGCGGAAGAGAGACCCTGCGGCACGTCATTCTGAATGGCGATGGCCTCGCCGAGGTCTTTGTATTTCAGCAAATAAAGAATGGGGGCGAAGGTTTCGTGCTGCACGATGGCCATGTTCGGAGAGGCCTCTGCGATGCAGGGCTTGACGTAACAGCCGCTTTCGTAGCCAGGGCCTTCGAGCACGCCGCCTTCCACGAGAAACTTGCCGCCCTCTGCCTTCAATTGCTCGATGGAGCGGAGGTAATTATTTACGGCGTCTTTGTCAATCAACGGCCCGACGTGGTTGTGCTGGTCGAGGGGGTCGCCGATACGGAGTTGTTTATAGGCATTGGTGAGTTTCTTTTTGACTTCGTCAAAAATGCTTTCATGCACGATGAGCCGGCGGGTGGAAGTGCACCGCTGCCCGCAGGTGCCGACGGCACCGAACAAGGCTCCCGTGAGCACCACATTGAGGTCGGCACTTGGTGTGACGATGATGGCGTTGTTGCCGCCCAACTCGAGCAGGCTGTGGCCGAGGCGAGCTGCCACGGTCTGTCCCACTATTTTACCCATGCGGGTGCTGCCGGTGGCAGAAATGAGTGGAATACGGCTGTCTTTGGTCATGAACTCACCCACTTTATAATCACCGTTTATGATACTGCAAACGCCTTCGGGCACGTCATTGGCCCGGAGTATTCTTTTCATGATATTCTGGCAGGCTACGCCGCATAGGGGTGCCTTTTCAGAGGGTTTCCACACACAAACATCGCCGCAGACGAGGGCAATCATGGCGTTCCACGACCACACGGCCACCGGGAAGTTGAAAGCGCTGATGATGCCCACGATGCCCATGGGATGCCACTGCTCGTACATGCGGTGGTGGGGTCGCTCGGAGTGCATGCTGAGGCCGTAAAGCTGGCGGCTGAGGCCCACGGCGAAGTCGCAGATGTCAATCATTTCCTGCACCTCGCCCCAGCCTTCCTGGAGGCTCTTGCCCATCTCGTAGCTCACGAGGCGGCCGAGCGGGTCTTTGTATTTGCGCAGCTCATCGCCGTATTGCCGCACGAGGTCGCCACGCTTTGGAGCGGGGATTTCACGCCATGTTTTGAACGCTTCCTGTGCTGTGGCAATGACCTCTTCGTATTGTTCGCGGGAGGTTTGGCTCACATTGCCGATGAGTTCGCCGTCCACCGGCGAAAACGATTTGATGTACCGGCGGGATTTCAATTCTTCCTGTCCGGTGCTGGTGCCGGCGTTGTGTTTTTTAAGGCCTAATTTTCTGAGAAAATCTCTATTCATTGTCGGGAATTTATTTGGTGTAAAATAAACGGGCGGCAAAAGTAAAAGAAATCGCGGGATTGGTTTGGGGTTTCAGGTTTCGGGGAGGCCCAATACCTCACCTCACCTCAAACTCCATGTCCAGCCGGATGTCGAAGGAATGCTCCGGGAATCCGCGCAGGCGCTCCAGTTTCACCTGCACATTTATTTGGTCGGGAAGGACGAAGTCCTGCACATCATTCACATTGCTGGGCACGAGGTCGAGTTCGAAGCCGGGGTTGAAAGGCACAGGGTCGCGGTAAAATACTTCTTGCCCGCAGTTTTCTTCGTTGTTGTTCAAATTGCAAAGCCGGACAGAGACGGCGTCGATGAAGTTGAGGTCCGATTCTGCGAATATCACGGAGAGGGTGGCCCTGCCGGGCCTGATGCTGTGGACTTCGCTGGCATCGAGACTATGCCCCTGCAAAACATTTTGGGCGTTGGTCAGTACATTATTGATGGGAATGTAATAAGTGAATGGAGGTTGTATGGTAGCGTCCACCCCAAATGTCACGTTTTGCACGGGAATGGTAAAAAGAGCGGAGTCGTCTTTCTTACAGGAAAAAAAATAGAGGGAAAGCAATAAAATAGCGGCGATATTTTTCATTGTCGATTCAATATTTCTTGAAAGCACTAACCGGCAGGTTGTTAATTTATTGCCGGCGGGATTTGACAAATTATAGTGAACTTGTTTCTTTTGTCACAGAGGCAGGCGTTTTGCCTATCTTTTTCAAACAAAGTTACAATGGGCGAGCAGAAAGTATCAATTGCAAAGAACCGGGGCGACCTGCAAAAGTTCGTGCGCTACCTGCTGAACGATGTCAAAGCTTTGGAATACCTCATCAATAATGACGCATTCGAGACGGATATTGTGCGCATAGGGGCGGAACAGGAAATGTGCCTCGTGGATGCCAAAACCTTTAAACCCAAGTGCATCAACCGGCAGGTGATAGAAAAAATGAACAGACCGGAATGGCTCGACACGGAACTGGCAAAATTTAATCTCGAAACCAACATGATGCCGCGGGAATTTTCCGGCGACTGTCTCGGCCAGATGGAAAAGGAGACGCTGAAATACATTAACCAAATAAGAGAATCGGTACACTCTCTCAATGGCCACGTCGTATTGGCGGGCATTCTGCCCACCTTGCGAAAGTTCGACCTTGACCTGGATAACCTTACCGATAACCCGCGCTACCTCGGATTGATGCAAGCCATACGAAGCCAATTGCTTGGCAAATCTTTCGAACTGAACCTCAAAGGCATTGACGAGCTCCACATCAAGCACGATTCGCCCCTGCTCGAAGCCTGTAATACCAGCTTTCAGGTGCATCTGCAAGTGGCTCCATCAGATTTTGTATATCTGTACAATATAGCACAAACGCTGACTGCCCCGGTGATGGCCATTTCAGCTAATTCTTCTCTTTTGTTTGGCCGCCGCCTGTGGCACGAGACCCGCATTGCCCTGTTCCAACAAGCACTTGATACGCGCACTTCGCACGACCACTTGCGTGAGCGAAGTCCGCGGGTTAATTTTGGAAATGACTGGCTCCAGGATTCCATTCTTGATATTTACCGTGAAGACATCGCTCGCTTCCGTGTGCTGATGACGGCCGACGAGCGGGAGGATTCTTTAGAAAAAATCAATAATAATGAAGTGCCAAAGCTCAAAGCCCTGCAGGTTCACAATTCCACGGTGTACCGCTGGAACCGCCCCTGCTATGGCATCAGCCCCAATGGAAAGCCTCATCTGCGTATCGAAAACCGTGTGATCCCCGCTGGACCTACCGTGGCAGATGAAGTGGCCAACGCAGCTTTCTGGCTGGGTACCATGACGGGGATGAAGGATGCGGGTATCCAGGTGACCAAAGAAATGTCATGGGACGACGTGCGCGACAATTTTATGAAAGCTGCTCAATTTGGCATAGATACCAATTTCAACTGGCGGGGCGATGGCGTGAAAATTTCTGCCCGGAAACTTATTTTAAAAGAACTGCTGCCCATTGCCCGGCAGGGCCTCAAAAACAGAAAAGTGGACGAGGCCAGCATCGACAAATATCTCGGCATCATCGAGGAGAGGGCAAAGTTGCACACTAACGGTGCCCGTTGGCAACTTCGCGCTTTTACCAATCTACGCAAAACGACAACCATAGACGAGGCTTCTGCTGTGCTGACGGCGGCCATTGTCAAGAATCAGGAAAAGGAATTGCCGGTGCATGAATGGCAATTACCAACGATCAGCGATCTACAAGAATACGAACCTTACCACCTCAAAGTGGCCGAATTTATGACCACCGATTTGTTCACGGTGCAAAAAGACGACATCATAGATCTGGTGGCTGAAATGATGGACTGGCGCAAAATCCGGTACATGCCGGTTGAAGATTCAAAGGGCAAACTCGTCGGTTTGGTCACTTCCCGCCTCCTGCTGCGGCATTATTCCAATTGCGAACATCGCAACAGAAAAAAAATAACTACAGTGAAGGACATGATGATCCCGGACCCCCTCACCATCGGGCCAAAAGGTACTATCCTCGAAGCCATCAAACTTATGCGCGATAATAAAATTGGCTGCCTGCCGGTGGTGCCAGGAAAAGACGAGGACGTGCGCGGGCATAGGCGTGAAGTGCGCGTGCGCGGACGCAGTTCGCGGGTCCACCGGAGCTTGTACGCGTCCGGGCCGCCAAGGAAGTCGTACCCGCGCAGGCCCTCATCGATGCACGCGCTCAACACCTCGCCGCGGAGCACAAGGCCCGGCGAGCGGGAAATGGAGCCCGGCACGGTGGAGATCTTTGCCCAGTCGGAAGAAACCGGCTC
>CAZPHZ010000123.1:0-9031 GCA_964586035.1 uncultured Saprospiraceae bacterium | reverse complement strand
CCACAACATGACACGCCTGGAAGGAATTTTCAACCTCGTTGATGTGGAAGGCATTTTCTATGCCGGTGAAATTAATGAGACATTCGCTAAACGTGCCATCGAAGCCGAGTACGAAAATCTCATCCTTAGGCGCGCTATTAGTGTTAGACATAGTGTTTGAATTCATAGTGTTAATCTTTAGGTTACCTGTATTTATAAGTAACTAAAGCAAGACCATTGTGTTTTTGTGAGTTGTTCGGGAAAGACTTGTTTGTTATAAAAACCCAGTTCTATTAATTGAGCACAAACTCTTCTCGAGCAGTAAGGACCTGATTAATTTTTTCTTTTAGTTTAATGGGATTAAAAGGCTTGGTCAAATAATGTTTCACGCCGAGGGCCTGCGCCATTTGTATATCCTCCTTTTCATCGTTGCCAGAGACGACAATCACAGGGATGTCTCTGAAGTACCCACTTTGACGGATGTTCTTTAAGAAGTCACCGCCGCTTAGTCGCGGCATACTCATGTCAAGTAAAATAAGATCCGGAATGCTTCCTTTCACCATCCAGGCCATCCCTTCGAGGCCATCTTTCTTTGTGACCACTTCATACTTTTTGCGAAGCATGGCCCCCAGCAACAACCGGATACTATGTTGGTCTTCGATAATGAGGATGTTCTTTTTCCTAAAGCTCATAGTTTTGGTTTTTAATCAATTGCCATTCGCCACTTGCACCCAATGATGCCATTGCAAATTCTAATAGCGAAAAAATAACGGGTGGTGATAAATACCGGTGGTTTAAACCGGGTGTGCTAATTGAGAAAGGAGAAAGAAAAGGTGCCGGGAAAAACCCGGACAGAAGCTAAAGATGATAAACAGGGAGTAAGTAAAGCGCTCATATCAAGAATTCGATTGAACAGCCACAAAGATATAGGATAAAACAAGAAATAAAAATATTGCCACTGCCACCTTTTGTCACAAATCCTTAGACTATTTAAGCATCCAAATTTAAATGCAGCTACAGAAATAGTCAATATTTTTTAAAATATTCTCTTACTTATTGAGATTAATCATCAAATCATGAATTATTTCAAGTCACAAAAAATTCCATATTAGGTTTTGAATTCCCAAAATAACATGTCGAGTGATGTAATTTTTCAAAATACCTTGTCACATTATCAATTTTCATTTCCGAAAATAATAGTTCCGATAACTTGATGGAGGGTTGGTGTTACAAAGTCGTCTCGCTCATTTTGAGTATTTGATGGAATTCCGCTTTTTCGAGAGGCATGACGGAAAGCCGGCCAATTCTTACAAGCGCAATATTTTGTAATTCAGGCGTAGCCTTGATGGTTTTCAAATGAACGGGTTTGGTGAGAGCCTTCAAAGGCGTGATATCCACCACAGACCAGTCTCCTTTTTCCGCAGTGGGGTCAGGGTAAAATTCGCGGTCTACCTGAGCCACACCTACTACTTCTTTGTCGTTCACGCTGTGATAAAAAAACACCATGTCGCCCTTTTTCATGGCCCTCATGTGGTTGCGTGCTGCGTAATTGCGAACGCCATCCCACATGGTTTTGCCTTCTTTTTGTAAATCCTGAAAGCTGTACTCTCCGGGTTCCGATTTTACCAACCAGTAATTCATATTTATTTTATGTTGAAATTATGAAAAAGAATCCACCGCCTTGGCGGGCCGTTGCATAGACAACAAATCTATGTAGATTCCCCCTATTTGAATCGAAACTTGTAACGAAAGGTGGGAAAAATGGGCAGCAAGCTGACCTGAACGACCTCCCGTTTTATTTCGCCATTGCTCTGAAATTTATCGCGAAGGGTGATGTACAATGGGTTTTTCCTGTTATAAACATTATAGAACCCGAAGACGATGGTATGCACTCCATTATTTCTAAAAAAATACCTGTTAAAACTAACATCAACCTTGTGATAAGCTGGTAAACGTTGACCGTTGAGTTGGTCGATAACCCCGGGTAAAGGCAAAATATCCGTGGGAGGGCTCCCAGGTGGCTGAACCAATTCGTATTCCTGTGACGGAAAAGTGAATGCCGAACCTGAGGAATATTTCATGCCCAGTGCGAATTCCCAATTCTTATTGAGTTTGTATAACAGTTGCAAATCAAGACTGTGCCGGTGGTCCAACCGAAATGGAAATACCTCTCCTTTGTTAATCTCCTTATCGAACTTTCTTTCGGTCTTAGCCAGCGTATACCCGAACCAGCCACGGAGTTTGCCCGATTGCTTCTTTAGCAGTATCTCCAGGCCATAAGCCCTGCCATCCCCAGTGGATACGACATCCTGCCAGTTGGTTGAATTTACTTCATCCAACACAGTGCCTTTGAAAATAAGAATGTTTTTCATGGATTTGTAATACCCCTCCAAATCTAAATCTACTCCTGGCATTAGTTGGCGGGTGAGTCCTGTGGAATACTGCCAGGACTGCTGGGGCGGAATCTTCTTAGTAGCGCTTACCCAGAGGTCTTTTGGCAGCCCGATACTGGTGGGACTCAACAAATGCAGAAATTGCGTAACCCGCGATACAGAGGCGTTGAAAGATAGCTTCCCGCTGGCCAGGTAATTCATTAATAGCCTGGGCTGGGGCGAGAAATGTATTGCATCATCTACGAAAAGAGCTGAGGCCCGAAACCCAATATTGGCATCTAAATAAGGGGTGAGGCGGACCTCGTCTTGAACATAAACGCCATATTCAAAAGATTCAAGCGGCACTTTGTTCCACGCTCCGAGCGTATCCACCCTGATAGAATCAATAGACGTGGCCTGGTCGAAAGAAGTGATGCCAGGTTGAAACTTGTGTTTGATAGCCGAGGCTCCAAAACGTATGCGGTGAAGATCAGTGGCACTTATATCAAAATCCGTTTTAAGTGCCACATCTTCAATGTCGGAGTTGTATTTCAGCAAAAGCACATTCCGCGACAATAGCTCTTTGCTGCGTACACTTTTGAGGTCCACCAGATCTTTTGAACCATAAAAATATTTGCTGTATGTGAGCGCTGTATTTCCAAATACTCGAGAGTTGTATTGATGGTTCCACCTAAGTGCTGCCACTTTGTTTCCCCATTTCACCCCCTCATTGTCTTTCAAAAAAATTGCGGTATCCTGAAACAGGCGGGTCTGCTCATACACATCTTTGAAATCATCAAGCCCCTGGTAATAGCTGGTGAAAATTCTGTTTTTCGCATTAATCTTGTAATTGCCCTTCAGGTTGAAGTCGTTAAAATAGTAGCTGATATACCCATCCACCCCGTCCTCATTTCGCAGCCGGGTAGTAATAGGTACACTGTAAAAATCAAAAAAAGCTCGCCGCCCAGAGGCAAAGAATGACCCACGGCCTTTTGAAATTGGCCCTTCAAGGCTCAATTTCCCGGAGCTCAGCCCAAGGTCCACTTCTCCCTGAAAGTGCTTGGAATTGCCTTCTTTGGTTTGAATATCCCAAACTGAAGATATACGCCCTCCATATTGAGCGGGAAAACTCCCTTTCAGCAATTTTGCACTTCTGATGGCACTGGAGTTGAAAATTGAAAATACCCCCACCCCATGGGTCGCATTATAAACAGGAACCCCGTCGAGCAAAAACAGATTTTGATCCACATTGCCTCCCCTGACAGCTACTCCTCCAAATCCATCGGCTCCAGTCTGAATACCGGGCAGCGAATAAGCCGTCCGCAACACGTCGGCCTCGCCCCCCAGGCTCGCCAACTTTCCGATTTGCTCCATGTTGAGATGGATGATATTGGGCCCTCCTGTTTCCAATAAAATAGAATCCGCAACGGCATTAACCAAGACTTCTTTCAAAAACGCAGGGCTCAATTCAATGTTCTGAACGCGGTTGTTTCCAATAATGACTGTCAAAGTGTCGGCAGAATAACCCAAATAAGAAACCATGATGAGATTGCGCCCTTCGAATAATTTGAGGCTGTAAAAGCCATATTCGTTGGTATAAGTACCAGTTTGTTCTTCAATTTTATAGACCACGGCTCCTGCGACTTTCTCTCCTGTTTCAGCATCGGAGACAAAGCCGCTGAGCGTGTATTGCCGGGCTTGGGAACGAGCTGGTTGCTCCAGCAATACTATTTGAGTACCCGTGGAAGTATAGATGATGTCAGTTCCGGCCAGCAACTTGTCGAGAATTTTTCTCACCAGTTCCTGGTCAGCATGGATGGTTACTTTCTTATCGCGAGGGATGAGGCTGGCTCTGAAAGTGAGGTTGATGCCGGATTGTTGGGAAAAAAGAAAGAGAGATTCTTTGAGAAAAAGATTGTCTGCGTGAAAAGACACCTTGATATCCAGCGGCGACTGCGCCTTAATCGCTGCGCAAAAGAGAAGCAGAAAAAATAACAGCCAAAGCTTTTTCATTGAAACAGGTTGTGTCCGTTCCAAAGGTAGGTCAATAGAAATGTTTTGTGGAAATCTTCAGGCACTTATTACCGGCAAATGACTTCATTGGACTCTACTGACAACATTTTCCTGTTACGGAATATTCACCGCGTGCTGTCATATCAATGCCAATGCCGGGGCACGCCAATTCAAATGAGTGGAGAATATCATTCAAACGGGAAGCATTCAATGTAATGTTAAAGGTACAATCGTGAAGCGCTTTGTTTTCAAAAGTGAAATGCACATGGTGTAGCCGCTCCACTGATTTGAGTATTTCATCCAGGTGCTTTTCATCAAAAATGAGCCTGCCGTTCTTCCAGGCTAAACTGTTGCCAAATTTATCCTTTGAAATAACTGCTGCATGAGTGGCGGGGTCCAAAGTCAATTTATCTCCAGGGAGTAAAATGTGCTGCTCCTTTGTCGTTTTCAAAGTGACGGCGACTTTCCCGGTTTTGACAAAAACTTCTGCAGGACCTGCACCGGGATATTCCCGGACATTGAAAGAGGTGCCAAGCACCTTTATTTCGGTTTGCGGTGTTTCAACAATAAAAGGATGTTCGGCATCTTTGGTCACCTGAAAAAATGCCTCTCCGGTAAGTTGTACCCTTCGCTCCCGACCTGAAAATGTTTCAGGAAAATCCAGGCTGGCATTCTCGTTGAGAGAAACGGAAGATCCATCAGCCAGTAAAAATGACTTACTCACGCCTTTACCGGCAGTTATATTTTCCATTCCACCAGTTGCATCTACTAAATTCTTAATTAGAAAAATTGCGAAGACGAGTACAGCAGCGGCGGCGGCAACTTTTAACCAAATAAACCGGGGTTTCAAAAAAGCCATAATGGGTTCAGACTGGCCGGTCTTCGCTTTAAACCTTGAGTATCCTTTATTGAAATCGGCATGAAAACCGGACTTGTAAGTACCTGTCGCTTCCCAAATGCGTTTCATCACATTCGATTCCTCAGCGCTACCGGCGTGACGGTCCATCCATTGTTCCAATCCTTTCTTTTCCTTAGAAGTCATTAGTCAAAATACTTATTTAGCATTGGGGTGTGCAAGGGTAATGCCATGGTAATGAAAAGTATCCTTCGCACTCTTTGTAAAAGACACCGTTTCTATCACACGCCCCTATCGTTCAGCTAAATTCTGAAACATTTGTTGCGCAAATTGTAAGCTGCATGACGAACTCACTCATGGGGGTTTGTTCACGCCGTCTATTTATCGTTTTGTAAAACGGGTGCCAAAACAACTTTCAAAATACGCAAAGCCTTCGACATTTGATTTTCTACCGTTTTTATGGAAATGTCCAAATGTCCGGCTATTTCCTTGTAAGTCATATCTTCAAATCGACTCAGGGTAAAGACCAATCTGCATCGCTCAGGCAGCCCATCGATCGTGCGGTCAATCAACTCCTTCAACTCTTGACCCTCAATATTTTGCCAGGCATTGGGGGCCTTAGATACCATATTCTCTAACGCCGCTTCGTCGTCCCATTTGATTTTACGATCACGGATAAAGTTCAGCGCTTTATTAACGCCCGCCCTTCGCAAATACGCACTGAGCGATGAATTTATGTCAATAGAATCCCGCTTTTTCCAAAGGTCGTGAAAGACGTCCTGCGCAATATCCTCAGCGACTTGCCCGTGCGGAATAATGCGGGCAACCGATTGACAAACAAAAACGTAATACTGCCGGAACATCAATTCCATCGCACGTTCGCTGTCTTTGGTTAACAACTCCAATAATTCCTTGCCGGGTATTTCAGTGCTCGAGGCCACAGCCAATAACGATTTGCATTGCACCGTTCAGGTCCCGCCAATCTCGGCGGTCCGGTCGGCGGCCCAAGTTAGTGCTTTTGTTAAAAAACTCATATTTGCAGGCAGTAAATGCAAACGCTTTTCGGGCCTGACACAATTTTTGGTTACTTTTGGGCTACCAAATTATCAATGATAACCCGGATACTATAACGATACTTTTTTTTGTTTAGAAACTCGGTGCCCGTCTTCCTGATATGGAAGGGCTTTCGAAGTTAAAAATATTATTTCATGCGTAAATTAATCCCCTTGGCATTTTTGTTCACCCTCTTTTTCAGCCCTGTTATTGCTCAGGATGACCTGACAGCAAAAGAAGGATATACTCTGGCCGGCGACGAAGAGCATTACTTTTTGTTCGTATTGGCCAACAAGCCAGCCGACCTGCCCGAATTAAGAGCCTCCATAACTAAATACATCTGGAAATACTATCCCAACGCTCATTTGAAAGTTACGCAAATAGCAGTTGATGGAGATTTGACCAATGTTCCACTTATTCATTTGTCTTCTTTTAAAAACAAGACTCAGGCAATGGAATTTTATAAGAGCCTAAAGAAAAACAACCCTGATTTCCTGCAAATGGGCATGACGCTTGACTACTTCCCGCTGTCAAAGTCGAATTACGGAACCATCTTGCGGGCAAAATCCCTCAGCGGCTACAAAACTTTTTTTCAAAAGAACTACTGATAATATTCAGGTACCGGGATGGCCCGATTGCCTGACAGAAAAAATGAACAAGCGGCAGTGACTTACCAGCAAATCCTGGCTCAACTTAAAAAGAAAGAGTTTGCCCCCGTTTATTTCTTGCATGGGAGTGAGCCTTTTTTTATTGACACCATTTCTGATTACATCGAGGAAAATGCACTTGCCGAATCCGAGCGCTCCTTTAACCAAACGATATTGTATGGAAAGGACACCGACCCTCTAACGGTCATCGACAATGCCCGGAGGTACCCGATGATGTCGGAGCATCAGGTCTTGATAGTTAAGGAGGCCCAACAAATGGCCGGTCTGAATGAGTTGGAAAAATACCTTGAAAAACCACTCAATTCAACAATTCTGGTGCTATGCCACAAGCACAAGACGTTCAACATGAGCACTAAGTTTGGAAAGCTATTGGCCAAAAGCGGCGTCGTTTTCAATAGCAAGAAACTCTACGACAACCAGGTTCCAGAATGGATACATGGGCAACTGAAATTTCAAGGTCACCGCATCGCAAGCGATGCGGCGGAGTTAATGGCCGAGTACCTCGGTACCGATTTGTCATTGGTAATGCACGAGCTGTCCAAGTTGACCATGCATGTGGAAAAAGGCGCTGAAATTACCACTTCACATGTGGAGGAATATACCGGAATCAGTCGCGAATACAATATATTTGAACTCCAAAAAGCCCTGAGCTCGAAAAACTCCACGAGAACGGGCCGGATACTTCAGAACTTCATCGCCAATCCCAAGCGCAATCCATTGATAATGGTGACCAACTCGCTCGGCCATTTTTTCACCAAAGTATACCAGCTCCATTTTTTGAAAAACGCCCCCGACAGCCAAGTGCTGACTGCTCTGAATCTGCGCTCACCATGGGCGCTGCGTGAATACCGCCAAGCCATGCGAAACTACTCACTTTCAAAAACGGAGGCCATCATCGGCATGTTGAAAGAATACGACTTGAAGTCGAAAGGTGTCGGCTTTATTACCGTCGGGAAAGAAGATGGCGAGCTGTTGAAAGAATTGATTTTCCGCATACTGCATTGAACCCTCTCCACAAGGTTCCTTCCCTCATATATCATTTTGGCATAATATTAGATTATTTTCTAATACTAAACCGATAAAGGATGGGGAATTCCTAAAAAACACCGACTTTTTCTATCCTGAATATTTCCTCTTCCAATTACTTCCCAAATCCGATTTAACCGGCATTCAGCCGGAGACATACTCCTTTGTGACAGATGAAACCGATGTGCTTAGCACAACTATGGCTTCGCTGAAGCCGGGCCATTGGCATGCCTGAAGCCATCTGTATGCATGGGGTGCCGAACGATATTTTGGAAATTCAACAACATCATAACCTTTACTCCTTTTCTCATGAAAAACGCATTTTTTTCCCAAGAATGGAATTGGCGGATAGCCTATGCCCTGTCATTTTTACTGATGACAACCTCCGGTTTCACACTGATTACAAAATCGAATCTATTTTTAGATGAGACACTCCCTTTATTGACCTGCAACGACCCTGAGCCGGTGACTCGGTGGAACAAAATGACTCCAGCCGAACGGGACTCGCTCCTCGACGCAGACCTCACGACAAACGTGACGGCATTCGCCACCGGCTTTTGCGATTCAATGGACACACCAATTTCGGTGGATATTTCCGTAACCGGAGCGCCACACAGCCCGCTGCCGGGTGACCTTAATAATAAGGTGCCCGCCCGCTGGGGTTTGACCAGTTTTTTCAACGGGAGGGCCAACGCCACTGAATCGGGAAACAAGTACTGCTTCACTTTTAGTGAGGCCGTTCCGTTTTCTGTAAACTCGAAAGAGCACAGCTTTTTCAACGATGGCGAACACGTGTGGGTGACGGCCTTCGACGGTATGACGGCTGTAGTTCTCACCGGCTCCCTGAACGGCCCGGCAGGTCCGGCCTCCGTGACAGGAAGCGGAACTGCCGATCTGCATTTTGCTGCCAATAACCAGCAAGGCCGCGGCCTGTGGTGGGAAGCGAGCACAGACGGATCACCCGTCACTACCATTTGCATTGAATACTATCGCGAAGGGGCAGGCGCCGGCGGGGTGGGCGGCGGGCCCTTTCCCCTCGGTATGTGCCAAACAAACCCCGCCTG
>CAZPHZ010000122.1:0-9062 GCA_964586035.1 uncultured Saprospiraceae bacterium | reverse complement strand
ATGTCTTTCCCCCCCATGTTAGGGGTGGTAATGACCGGTACACCACAGGCCAACAACTGGGATATCACCATGCCAAAGCCGTCTTCAATGGAGGGAGCAACGGCAATGTCGCAGGCGCTGAGATATTTTGGGAGGTCATAATGATTGATATGCCCCCAAAAGGTCCAATTATCATGATTATATCTTGCAACCGTGTCTTTCATTTCATCGTCAATCTTGCCAATAAACCAAGCCTCATATTTGTCAGACGGGATATCCAGCATCTCCAATGCCTGGAAAAGATAGCTCAACCCTTTGCGAATAAGCAAGCTACCTACATAAACGATGCGGAAAATACTATCGGGGAAATGGCCCGGTGTCTTTTTGAAGTGAATAGAAGAGCCATATGGATTTACTAAAAGTTTGGTTTTCGGAATGTCGTATTCCAAAAAGGTATTCTTGACGAAAACAGACGGAATGGAAATGTAATCGCATTCGCCGTATTCTATCCGTTCTTTGGCAACCACCCGTGGATCTATCCTGAAATCGATGCCGAATTTTTTGTACTCTTCGTGCAGCAGTTTGTCCTGATATTGAATGTGTGAAGACCCCCGTTCAAGGATGGTGACAGCCCCCTCTTTTTTAGCCTGCCGGATGGAATGGAGCGACATGCCGCTCCACCCGATGAAAACTTTGAAGTCCTTTTGCCTGGCAAGCCGGCGAGCCACCCACCTGTCAAACAGCTCATTATACACGGCAGGAGCCACACCGCCCACCATCATTACCGCTACCGGCAGGAAGGTCCGAATTCTTTTTGCCGGAATCTGCTCCTTATCCACCCGCGAAGTGAACCGGCGCATCAGTGTGTTTTTCTGCCAGGCATAGCTCGTATAAAACGCCGTTAAACGGCTGTGCTGTTCCAACTGTTCGGCGAGGGGGAACGCGTGAAACTTCCCGGAGCAGGAAACTATTACCATTTCAAATATCGTCCTTTTTTATCCCTAACAAAGCAACGTGCGTGGCAGTCTTGTACGGATTTATTCCTCCCGGTTGGGTATTCATGATGTGGACAGATTTACATTTTTTCCTTATGATTTTGTAATTATTAAAAACGGAATAAGAATAAAATAATCCATCTCCTTTCGTAATCTGGTACTTTTTTCCTCTTGTCCTGATAAAATTATATGCCGGCCATAACCCGAGCGTGTTCAGTGTCTGTTTCAATGTCCGGGCGAGAAATCCCCCTTGTCCGAAATTATTGGAATCGGAAATAAATATGCCCACTTTTGCTACTCTGAGCATTTCTTTTATTACCCTTTCCGGATGGGGCACATGGTGTAATACACCGAACTCACAAACGATATCAAAGGTGGCATCCTCAAAATTCAGGTGATTGCCATCCCCTTCGATGAGTACCTTTTCACTGATTCCTTTCTCGTACCCCATCATTCGCAACGCTTTCACGGGCTCTACTCCGGTGATTTTAACCTTCGGGTGACGGGCTTGGATGGCATGGACAACACGCCCCGTACCAGCCCCGACATCCAATATGGATTGTATAGAATAGACACCAACCACAGCGCTGAGAAATGACAGGGCCAGCTCATGTTCTGACCCCATATCATGGCTTACGTGCATGGAGTCATATTGACTTGCAGTAGCTTCGTAATATTTCCTCTGTATATCGGCAGGATTCATAATATTACCAATTTTGAACGTAAAGGAGAAAGTCAGACAGTTCCGGTCTGAGGTTTTTCCGGGTTTTCATCAACGATATCCGTAAAGCCACCACTTAATGCGCCTAAGAGGTAAGAGGTAGAATGCCCGCCTTCGTTTGAATGGCATGAGCCAAAATGAAAGAAAGTATGTTTTCAGGAAAAAAAAATAATTCATTCGTTTAAAGAGCTGTTGAGCCATGTCATGAAATGCGTAGGCTGCATATTTTTTGGGTGAAACTTTTGTGGTATCCCAACGCTTATGGTAATAGTGGCCGATATCAATCCTTTCGAAGTGCGTCTGAATACATGCAGGCAAATTCAGGCTTTTAATTATAGAGTATTTTAAATTGTACCTATCTTCCCGAAAACCTTCTGATTCTGCAACTGACTTACTTTTGCTATGGTATCTCATAACCGCCAGGTTCTTGTCAAACAGATGAAGGGAGGAGACCCCTTTTCTCAACAAATAGCGGTGCCAAAACTCCAAATCCATGCAATAATGCAGTTGTTCGCTTAGTTTACCAACCTTTCTAAATTCCTCCATTTTCCAAAACATACAACATGGACTCACATGCCCGAATATTAGCGTGTATTCCAAGTCTTCGGAGATTTCCAGTCTGGTTTTGGGCAAAAGAGTTTCTGCTCCTTGCACAGCCTTGTAAAAACCGATTAATACGTCGGCTTCAGGGTGTTTCAGATGTTCTTTTGCTATGGCATGTAATGCTCCGGGAACGAGTAGGTCATCGCTATTTACCCAGTTAAATATGTCTCCGGTAGCTTTCTCCAACGCCTTGTTTATGGCATGGCTTTGCCCTCTGTCAGGCTCGCTCACCCACCAAGCGAGATGTTTTTCATATTTGCGGATGATATCGATGGATCCATCATTACTTCCTCCGTCCACGATGAAATATTCAAGACGAGGATAATTCTGTGAGAGAACAGATAGTATTGTTTCTTCGAGAAATGAAGCCTGGTTGTACGATGGTGTTACCAGAGATATCTTGGGAAGAGGTTGCATGAAAGGCAAATATTTAAATTGAAGTTTCCTTGGTTTCTATATGTGGCCGGAAAACGCCGGCATATTCCACCACCCCCCGCAACGCATCGAACGCCTCTCCGGCGCGGTGCCTGTAGTCGTAACCGCTGCCGGTAGAGCGCTGCCGGGCCTGCTGCCGGATGGCGTTGGCCGCTGTGGCGGACAGGCCGAGTATGTACCGGGCCTGTGCCGCTAAATCCTCTTTGTCTTTGTAAAAAAAGGCCTCGTTGCCACCGGCAAAAAATTCGCGGTGTTCGGCGCTGTCAGGGGCGAGCATGATGCCACCGGCGGCGGGTATTTCAAAAGTACGCATGTTGTGGGAGCCTACATTGTGCGGCCGGAAGATGTTGACCTGCACGCGATAGGCCCGCATTTTTCTCCAGAATTCTTCGCCGTACACGGCGGCGTGGATGTGCAGTTTGGTGGTCGGTGGCAGGGTTTTATGCCAGCCGTGGCCGTACACGTCCACCGGCAGCCCGGTGGCAGCCAGGGATTGTAAATAATCCACCCGCAGCGGGTCGGGGTTGCCGATGAAACAAGCCCGCGGTATTTCGGCTTCCTCCGAAATTTTATCGAAAACAGCGGGGGCTAACTCATACCCGAAAGGCAGGAAAGCCGTGGCGATGCCGAAATCCCGCCCGATGCGCCGTTGCACATCCCGGCTGTAGCAAAAGTGCAGATCGTACAGCCCGATGGAGTTGCTGACGTTGGCGTTGCCGCTGCCGCGGCTCGAAAACAGGAACGGATGGTCGGGGTTGTAATTGGCCAGCCGGATGCCCCGCCTTTTCAGTGCCGTCAGTGCCTCCGGCAAAATACGCATGCCTTTGAACACCAAGAGTACATCGGGCCGGAAAGAGGTCGCTTTTTCGATTAACCTGCGTGCGATTTTTTTATAAATAGCCGACAACCCCATGCGAAACACCAGCTTGTGAGCTGTGGATTTGTGGTAAAAATCGTCGAAAATATCCTCTGCCGGGAAGGTATCTACTTCGGCATACTCTTTCAGATAGCGAGTGTAATGACGCTCGATAGCCCAGTTTCTGAATTGTCCGGCGATGAGGATTTTCATGCGAAGGATTTTTGGCGCACGATTTCGAGGGCTTCGATGATTTGGCGGTAGCTGTAGCCATTCACTTTTTTCAGCGAAGCAGCTCCCATTTCGGCGAGGCGGGCTGGAGGCAATGCGAGCATGGCATCTAATTTTGCGGCGAGGGCACTGGTGTCTCCGGTTTTGAAAGTCCAGCCGTTTTCGCCGGAAGCGACGAGGTCGGCAGCCGAGCCGGTGAGGTCGGAGAGCAATAATGGTAGCGAGAAATTCATGGCTTCATTGGCCGAAAGGCCCCAGGTTTCACCTTCCTGAGAGCACATGACGAACACATCTGCGACCGCGTAAAATTCTGCCACTTTCGACTGGTTGACGAAGCCTGTGAGGATGATGTCTTTCAATTTATTTTCTGCGATAAATCCCTCCATTTCTTGGCGCAAGATGCCGTCGCCCATAAAAACGAGGCAGGCCCTTTCGCTATGCCGGCATTGCCGCCAGGCTTTCAACAGGTCGAGAGGGCGTTTTTTGGGGATGTATTTCCCCGAATACAAAACCACGGTTTTGCCGGCAGGCAGACCGAGGGCCTCTTTCAGGGCCTGCTTTCGGGGCTTCAGAATAGTCGCTTCTTTTTGAAAACGGGCATTGTCCACGGCATAGGGAGCAAAGATGAGTTTACGTTCTTTCACGCCATGGCGCAGGTAAAATGCACGATTTTCCTTTCCGATGTAAAAAATGTAATGGCAGAGCGGAGAGAGGAACCAGCGAACGAAGAGGTGCTTAAGGCGCCGTTTCAGGCTGCTTTGCGCCGCCTCATGGCTGGCCGGGTTTTCGCCACGCACACATACGACGTGCCCGGCAAGACGGCCCGCCAGCAGGGCTAACAAGTGGGTGGCATAGCCCCAGCCATGCACCACGAAGATGCTCTTTGGCGCTTTGAAAAGAAAAGCGAGAATGCCAAAATTGAGCAACCCCATGGGGTGATAAATCGTGGGACGCAGGGCTTGGTTTTTTAAAAAAACCGACCGGTAGCCGCCAAGAATGGGGATGTCCCATTTTACTACCGCGTTGAACTCGCGGTCCTTTTCAGCGGATAACCCGTGACGGGAGCAGTACAGGGCTGTGACTGAAAACGAGGGATGCTTTTCAATGGCCTCATAGAGGGGGGCGAAGTATTGGATGGGGTGTGAATTCAGGAACAGTACGTTAAGCATCATACTTCGACGGGGTGCTCGGTATAGGTCCATTCGAGCCGGGGCCTGAGTAAGCCCGGCCTGTCGGCATTCCATGATTTCACCGTGGTGTCGATGTTGGAGTCATCGAGTATGAAACGGATGACATCCACCTGAGCTTCTTTTTCGATGCCCAATTCGATAAAGGAAATGCTGATGGTGTAAATGCCGGCTTTCAGAAAGTGGGGCAGGACTATTCTGGCCGAATACTCTCCTTTGGCCCGCCGCGAAAACAGTTCCTCGTCTTCGTCGGTATCGAAGCTCCAAAACAACGTTTCACCATTGCGAGCAAGGGAAACCCGGGTAGAAAAATGGCGACAGTCGTCGTTGATGAGGTATTTCAGCCGCACAACAATATCCTCTCCGTAATAGAATTTTCCCTTGCTTTGGCCATAACCGTCCTCAATGCTGATTTCCGTAAACTGGAAAAGTTTGTTCTCATCGACTTCAAACGAAATGGCATTGTGCCCTTGTTCGTCGTGAGAAGGGAGGCCGTCCAGATAGGTATCCACCGCTGTGCTGACATCGCCTTTGTAAATGAGATTCCCCTGGCTCAGCACCAGACCTTTGCTGCACAATTTGCGGATGGAGCCGAGGTTGTGGCTCACAAAAATGATGGTGCGCCCCTCCTCGCTGATGCCGCTCATTTTGCCGATACATTTTTGTTGAAACTCGGCATCGCCGACAGCCAGCACCTCGTCAACGAGCAGTATTTCGGGGTCGAGGTGGGCAGCTACCGAAAAGGCAAGTCGCACCGACATGCCGGAGGAGTAGCGCTTAATGGGCGTGTCGATGTAGCGCGCCACCCCGGCGAATTCGACGATTTCATCGAACTTTTTTTTCACCTCCTTTTTGGTCATGCCCATGATGGTGCCGTTGAGAAAGACGTTTTCGGCTCCCGTCAGTTCGGGGTGAAACCCCGTGCCCACTTCGAGCATAGAGGCCACCCGGCCTTTGAGTTTGGCCACGCCGGTGGTGGGAGCGGTTATTTTTGCGAGGAGCTTGAGCAGGGTGGATTTGCCGGAGCCGTTTTTGCCAATCAATCCCACGAGGTCACCCTGTTCCACTTCGAAACTGATGTCGCGCAACGCCCACACATAATCAGAGGTGCCCCGAACGGTCTGGTCGTTGGCTTCGCCGAAGACAAGAAAGGGGTCTTCTTTTCCGCGCACCCGATACCACCAGCGCGTGAGGTCGCTGTACAGGTTGCCCGTGCCGATGGTGCCCAGGCGGTATTGTTTGGAGAGATTCTCTGCCTTGATTACGGTGTCTGACATTATCTGATTTATTGGCGCCTTGGCGTGTTGGTTTCCAAAGCGCTAAATTATATCCACGAAAGTTTTTTCAATGCGATTAAAACTCACGATACCCACCATGACGATAAAGAGCATAAATCCGAAACTGTACCCCAGATAGAGCCATGAAAAAGTGCCCTCGCCGATGAAGCCGTATTTAAAACTTTCGATGACCGCCGTCATGGGGTTGAGTATGGCGTAAAACCTCAGATCATCCGACACCTCGGAAAGAGGCCAGATAATCGGCGTGGCAAACATCCACAACTGGATGCCGAACTGGATGAGAAACAACAGATCGCGGTATTTTGCCGTCATGGAACTGATGATGAGCCCAAATCCGAGGGCAAGCCCTCCCGTAATGACCACGAGCAAAGGAAACAGCAGCGCATACCAGTTGGGTTGAATGAGCGGGTTGGTGTAAAGAAAGTAAAAATAACACAGCAGGAACATGACGAGCTGTATGCCAAACCTCACCAGGTTGTTCATCACGATGGAAAGCGGCAGCACCAACCGGCAGAAATAGACCTTACCGAAGATGTTCTGGTTGTCGCGAAACACAGTGGATGACTTGTTGAGCGACTCGGCAAAGAAATTCCAAAACGTGATTCCAGAAAGGTAAAACAACACCGGCGGTATCCCGTCGGTGGGTATCTCGGCCATATTGCCGAATACCACTGTGAACACCACCGTGGTGATAAAGGGTTGGATAAAAAACCAAAGGGGGCCAAGAATCGTCTGTTTGTACACCTGGGCGATATCCCTTTTCACAAAAAGTATCAGTAAGTCACGGTACCGCCAAATCTCATCGAGCCGCAGGTCGAAGACCGGCGTTTTGGAGGTGATGATGGTGTCCCATTTTTCTTCTTTCATAAAAAGCGAATTGGCGAATTGGCGAATTTGCGAATTTGCGAATTGGCGTGTTAGCGTGTTAGCGTATTGGCGTGTTGGGAACCTAAAACGCCTATACGCCAACCTCCTAATAATAATACCCGTATCGTTTGGGCGCTTTGGTGCTGTTGAGAATAATGGAGGGGGAATGCAGACGGCCTTCCTTGCAGAGGTCGTCGATGGTCTGGAGGTCTTCCTTTTTGGTTTTGCCGGCCCTTACAACAAAGATGGCGGTGCTGGCGAATTTGTTTAAAAGAAAGGCATCGGCTACCAAGCCGGTAGGAGGAGTATCAACAATGATGTAATCGAAGTTGCTTCTTAAGTAATCGAATAACTCGTCCATATTGCTACTCATAATCAACTCGGCAGGGTTTGGCGGAGTGGGACCGCTGCCGAGAATGTACAGGTTGCTGTATTCTTTCACGGGTTGGATGATATCCTGAATCTTCTTTTCACCGACTAAGTAATTGGTAATACCTTCGGTGGAGGGCTTTCCGAGAATAAATTCCGAAAGCTTCGGTTTGCGCAAGTCCAATTCCAGAATCACGGTTTTCTTATCCGTCAAAGCAAAACAGGCAGCGAGATTGCCGCTGACGAAAGTCTTTCCATCTCCGCTAACGTTGGATGTGACGATGATTACTTTTTCTTTTGCGGAAGGTGTAAGGAAATGCAGATTGGTGCGAATGAGCCGGAACATTTCTGAATTAACTGATCGGCTGCTGCCCTTAATCAGTTTATGGCTATCGCTTTTGGCGTAAGCCACCTCCCCAAGGAAAGGCACTGAAGTAAGTTCTTTCACCTCAGTCTTGGTGGTAATCTTATCATTGAGAAAATCAAGTAAGAATATTAGCCCAGTTGGGAGTGCCAAACCGAGCATTAAAGCGATGGCGAAATATTGCGTCCGGCTGGGAGAATCAGGAACCGATCCTGGCACAGGCTCATCGAGAATACGCACACTTTCAACTTGAGTGGCCACCCCGATCGCAGTTTCCTCCCTTTTTTGAAGCATGTATAAAACAATCTCTTTTTTTACATCAACCTGACGGGTAATTTCCTTGATACCTTTTTCGGCATAGGGTAGGTTTTGCAGTTTTCTCTCGACTGGAGCAGACTGGGTGATGATGTCCTGTTCTTTTTTATCAAGATCAGCGATGGCCAGTCCAATGCCACTAAGTACGTTTGCTCTCATCTTATCCAAACCTGCACTGGCGCTTATAACATGGGGATGCTCAAGCGTAGCATTGATAAGTAGCTTTTGGCGGGTAGTAATTAGCGTATTATATTGCGTTATTAAAGGAGCGAATGAGATGGCTCCAAGGTCCCCGTAATTCGGAATTAGTTCGTATCGATTTTTGCTGTCTTGTAAAAATGTTTTCAGGTTTATCAGGGTGCTTCGGGTGTCTTTTATTTTTGTGCGCGATTGTTCGGCAGCGGTAAGTTTTTGGATATAGCGCTCTGCGCTGGCACCCACATCTGTGGTGACTTCGGTGCTTGAGCGTACATTGGCCTCGCGCCCCTCTACTGAAAACAATTCATTATTCAGTTTATATAGCCTGTCGTTAATAAAATTCAGTGATTTGGTTGCCACTTTGTTTTTTTCATTCTGGGCTACCACGTTATACACCTCTACTAATTGGTGGATGATGTCCCTGAGTTTGGCGGGTGTTTGGTCTTTCAGTGTTATAGATAGAACGTTGGATTGAGAGAGTTTGCGAAGCACCACCTGACTGGAATACCAGGCCGCTATTTCCCGCGGAGCGGAAAATTTCACCTTATAGGATACATCTTCTTCCAATGTATTGGTGCTGTCTTGTGTCAATATGTAGGTGATGCCTTCTGCGGTAAACGGCGCCCCGAATTCAGCACGGTTTC
>CAZPHZ010000121.1:0-9084 GCA_964586035.1 uncultured Saprospiraceae bacterium | reverse complement strand
TCTTTCGGTATCTCCACGCCGCGACCCGGCGTCCGCCAAAAGCGTGGAAGGACTCTACGCATTTTGGCTGAGGTCAATAACCGGAGGCTACACCGGCGCCTGGCAATTGGAAAATGACCGTTTGCGAAAAGCTGGAAGGCCCTTCTTCTCCGCTGCAAATGAAATGATATTGTTTCAATTGGCACACCTCGCATACCTCCTCGGCATTTGGTGGCTTTTTGGCTGGACGGGGGTAGGTTTTGCTATACTGGTTGCGCTCATCGGCGTGTTGGAATTGGAAACCGTGAATTACATTGAGCATTTCGGCTTGCGCCGCAAGAAGCTGGATTCTGGTTTTTACGAAAAGGTATCGCCCCGGCATTCCTGGAATTCCAACCACGACATGGGCCGCATCCTGCTATACGAGCTGACTCGCCACTCTGACCACCATTTCAAAGCAACGCGCAAATACCAGACACTCCGCCATTTTGACCAAAGCCCACAGTTGCCACACGGCTATCCCGCTTCAATGTTGATAGCGTTGGTGCCGCCACTTTGGTTCGGAATAATGAATCCCAAAGTCAAAAAGTTGGAGGAAATGTGATGGTGGATTTGAATAAAACCGCGAGTGCTCTTTTATTTGCCAAAAATAACCGCAATGCGATTCACGATCTCATTTTTTCTTCTTGCAGCGACCGCATTTTTGTTTACCAGGTGCGGCGATGACTTCATCTACGAAGAGCGAGCGGACATTACCGGCCAAAGTTGGGCATACGAAGACACCCTTAGTTTCGACTTTACCATTGAGGATGTTACCAAAATATACAGCCTAACCTTAAACGTCACCCATTCCGTGGATTACGGTTTCCAAAATTTGTACGTGCAATTTCACACGCGGTATCCCTCTGGTAAAATAGAAACACAAATGGTCAGCCTCGAGCTCTCAAAAAAATCGGGTACCTGGAACGGCGACTGCGGCGGCCAATGGTGTACAACGGAAATCGCCCTCCAGCCAAAAGCCATCTTCGAAGAGGCAGGCGCCCACCAGATCAAAATTGAGCAGTACATGCGGAAAAACCCGCTCCCCGGAGTGAAAAGTATGGAACTTAAAATTAAACCCATAGGAATGAGGGAGTAAGGGCTGGTGGCCTTAGCTCGTAGTTGGTAGCTCGTAGTTGGTAGCTCGTAGTTGGTAGTTCGTAGTTGGTAGCTCGTAGTTGGTAGTTCGTAGTTGGTAGCTCGCAGGCCGGGGTTTTCAGTCCATTCGCATTTTTAGAAGGCCGCCCAATTTTAGGAATGCTGCTTCCCAATCTTTGCTTGCGTAGACCCATTCGCCGCGGCGATAGCCCCCCGTCATTTTATAATACAGGTTTTGGCTTTTCCAAAGTTCTGGTTCCACACTGAGTTGGTCGAGTGCTTCTATGATGGCGAGCAGGGCTTGCACTTGTTCGAGACTCGTCTTTTCTAAGTCCACATTTTTCAACTCCTCGAAAATGCGTTCTCCAGCTGCCAAACTCAGCGTGGGCACATCAGTGAGTTTGACGGTCCAACGTGCGAACTCGTGGGCCAGTTGCTGTAGTTTTTTCACATTCATCCGGCCGTTTGCGAAGAAATGAAAAAGATCGCGGTTGATGATGTATTGGGCGATGTTGCGCCAGCCATCGGGCACAGGGATGTCGCTTTGAAGCATCCCGGTCATCAACTGGTAATTGTCTTCGTAATAGTCGCGGATAACGGTTTCCACAGGAGGCAGGCTTCGCTCCATGATGAGTTGCAATATCTTGCGCTTTTCGTCTTTGAAAAGATGGCGAAACGAAAATGGTTCGGTGCCGAAGGATTGAATAGAATTAATGGCATCGCCAAGATTTGAACTGCTAAAAGAGGATGCGATTTCACTTTGCTTAGCGTCAAAATCATTGCGGTTCATGCCTAGTGAAATGGAGCCAAGCATATTTTGTTGCCCAAAATACAGCACGGCAAAACTGAACCCGGCTTCAGAGTAGGTGAGGTTGGAAACCAGTGTGGCCCGGCCGAAAGCCAGTTGCTGAAATCCTGCGGGAACGCGCTCGAACACCTCGTTTTTCACGGTATAATGAAGAAACTTGTCGGTGGGCTCATAATCGTTGAATATGGAGGAGGCCGCATAGTGCATACCTACACGGGTGAGGTTCAGTTCAGATGGTGCAACGTTTTTTAGGAAACTAACTGCGGCATTTTCAAAAATATTGCTGGGTACAGCTTCCAACCGCTTCACAAATTCTGCAGTCAGGTCGATGCCCGTTTCATTGCGGGCATGACAGATGGCTCGCAGGGCATATTGCAAAACCTGATTGGTCTCAATACCAGAAACTTCGGAGAAAAACCAGGCACAACTGGTGTACATCAACATGCAATGACGCTGCATCTCGAGCTGTCGCAAAAAGCTGGTCTTATTAGTTGGCGTCAACTCCTTCGCCGCATGCCGGCGGATAAAACGGTTCACATTTGTCTCTGAGCGGTCGAGGATGAGTTGAATGTAATCGTTGCGTGCATCCCAAATATCTTTGACGAGTGGTGCTGTTTCTTTCTCAAAAAGCAGGAGTAGTTCGTCCCGCAGCCAGTCGAGTGCTTCGCGCAACGGAGATCGCCAAGCTTGGTTCCAGCCTGGTTGACCGCCCGTATTGCAACCACAATCTGAGCGCCATCGCTCCACGCCATGTACACAACTCCACGAACTATTCTCGTGAATTTGTACCTCGTATTCCGGCGGGTATTTTTCCAGAAACTCACCGTAGTTAGTCAGGGTGGCCAAGTCTTTTTCTTCGAGGTAGTCGAGACAGTGGGCCAGCGCCATTTCGCCGAACCGATGATGATGCCCGTAACTTTCGCCATCGGTGGCAATGTGGGACAATTGCGGGTTGTTGTCGTCCGTGAAAACGCCAGTAATTCTTTTTGCGAAGCTTATGCCATTGCTCAATATCCCGTTGAATGCCACGTCTTTTGCCACATTGCCATCGTAAAAAAACAAGGCGATACTCTTGCCATTTGAAAGGTTGCACCGGTAGGGGTGGCTGGGGTCCACATTGCCGTCCAGGGGCATCCAAGTTGGATCTCCGGCTTTGCGAAATGCTTTCGCCTGCCTGGGAGCAAGTATTGTGAAACGAATTCCGTTTTGAGCCAATAGTTCTAATGTGAAATTATCAACGGCGGTTTCAGGGAGCCACATACCTTCCGGTTTGCGGCCGAACCGGTGCTCGAAATCAGCGATGCCCCATCGTATCTGTGTTTCCCGGTCCCGGTCATTGGCCAGTGGCATGATGAGATGGTTGTAAGCTTGCGCAATGGCATTGCCGTGGCCACTGAATCGCTCCCGGCTCATTTGGTCCGCGGCTAGAATTTCCCGGTAGGTTTCGGGGTCGGCCTTTTCGAGCCACGACAGCAGCGTCGGTCCGAAATTGAAACTTATTTGAGCGTAGTTGTTGCTGATTTTGGAAATGAGACTATCCTTGTCGAGCACGCGGGCGGCGGTATTTGGTGCGTAACACTCGAAGTTAATGCGTTCGTTCCAGTCGTGAAATGGTGCAGCGCTATCCTGTAATTCGATGATTTCTAACCAGGCATTTTCACGCGGCGGCTGGTAGAAATGACCGTGGATGCAGACGTATTTATTGGCGGACATGGATGTAGGCAATCGCCGGTTGATTTTTAACAGAAATGACAAAATTAGCAAAAGTAGCTATAGCAACTTTCGAAATGACGGCTTCCAACACCGGCTTTTGTCTTTATCTTTGTTTGCTTTTTTACTCAATTGTTGAACACCCCCTGAGGTTTGAGCAGTTTAGAAATGAAATTTCCCCAATAAACCTTATAGGTTTGCATCTGAAATCGCAAACTTCTTTATATCCAAGTGAACCGACTCCTCCATTTCTTTTCAAAAAATATTTCTGATGAAAAAACTCCTTTTTCTATTATTGACCCTTACCTCCCTGTGGAGCTGTGGTCACAAACAATACAGCGCCATCGTACTTCCGGAAACGGACAAAGTAAACCTCGACACCCTCGTCGTCTCCGCCCCAAAAACGGATGGAAATGGGGCATCGGAAGAGACTGTCAGCAACACACTTCCCGCCTACAATGCCAGCCACAAAAGGGAAAACGACTTGCTCCACACCAAACTCGACTTGCGTTTCGACTGGCAGAATGAACAGGTGATTGGCAAGGCGACCCTCACCATGAAACCCTATTTTTATCCGTTGGATAAAGTCACACTCGATGCCAAAGGATTTGAATTTAACAAGGTATCATTCGAAGGTTCCGATGTACCGCTGAAATACGATTACGACGGGCAGCAGGTGACCATTCATCTCGGCAAAACATTCAAAAGAGACCAGCAGTATTCGCTCTTCATCGACTACACGGCCACTCCTGCCGCTGGTGGTGGCAGCGCTGCCATTTCTTCGGACAAGGGCCTCTATTTTATTAATCCTAAAGGGGAAGAGCCTGGCAAACCCCAGCAAATCTGGTCGCAAGGTGAAACAGAGAGCAACTCCCGCTGGTTTCCCACCATCGACAAACCCAATGAGCGTTGCACAGACGAAATCTACCTCACCGTGCAGGACCGCTTTAAAACCCTTTCCAACGGCGTGCTAGTTTCCTCCGTGGAGAATGGCGATGGCACTCGCACCGATTATTGGAAAATGGACATGCCCCACGCTCCCTACCTCTTTATGATTGCCATCGGCGAATATGCTGTGGTACACGACGAGTGGGACGGCAAATCCGTGGACTATTACGTGGAGCCGGAGTATGAACAATACGCCCGGCAAATTTTCCCGCATACGACAGAACTGCTCCAGTTTTACTCTGACATACTCGGCGTGAAATACCCCTGGCAGAAATTCTCGCAAGTGGTGGTGCGCGACTACGTCTCCGGTGCCATGGAAAACACCACTGCCGTCATCTTCGGAGAGTTCATGCAGGCCACCGGCCGCGAACTCATCGACAATTTGAACAATGAAAATGTGGTGGCGCACGAGATGTTTCACCACTGGTTCGGCGACTATGTAACCTGTGAGAGCTGGGCCAACATCACGCTGAACGAAGGCTTCGCCAATTACAGTGAATACCTTTGGTTGGAACACAAGTACGGCCGAGACCAGGCCGATTTGCACCGAATGCAGGAACTAAGGGGTTATCTCCAGTCTTCAAAACAGCAGGGCATTCACCCACTCGTGCATTTCGGCTACGACGACAAAGAGGATATGTTCGACGCCCACAGCTACAACAAGGGCGGTCTCGTTTTGCACATGCTTCGTAAATACGTGGGTGATGATGCCTTTTTCGCTTCACTGCAAAAATATTTAAAAGATAATGCCCTATCCGATGTGGAGGGTCAGGAACTTCGCCTCGCTTTTGAGGAGGTAACCGGCGAAGATCTCAACTGGTTTTTCAACCAATGGTTTTACGATGAAGGCCAACCGGACCTCTCCGTGGATTACGACTACGACAGTGAAAACAAACAGGTGGTTGTAAATGTGAAGCAAACTCAGGATCCCGGTAAAATGCCCGCTATTTTCGTGCTGCCCACTACCATCGATATTTACGCCAACGGCGAAGTAACCCGCCACGATATTCGCATCGACCAGCGGCAGCAAACGTTCACCATCCCCTCAGACACGGACCCCGAGCTCATCGTTTTCGACGGTGAAGGAGCGTTGCTCGCCACCTCTGTCGATGAGCAAAAAAGCGTTGACGAATACATCGCTCAATTTGAGTTGGCATCCAATTTCAAGTACCGCATCCAAGCATTACAAGAACTGGTCAACTCCGGTGATTCAAAGGCCAAACCCATTTTGCGAAAAGCCCTCGACGACGATTTCTGGTACATCCGAATGTTTGCCGCCAACAACGTGGCAGCAGATGAAACCACCAGTCCCCGTCTGGCACAGATGGCTGCAAAAGACCCGCACTCCAACGTGCGCCGGGCTGCCCTAAATAAACTGGCCGAAACGGGCGATGCAACTTATGCCCCTCTTGCTGCGGCAGCCATCGACAATGACCCCGCCATCAGCGTAGCCGCTGCAGGTCTCGAAGCCCTGATGCAATTGGATAAAGAGGCTGCATTAGCGAAAGCTAAAAAAATGGAAGCGTTCGACGACCAGAATATCATCGGCACACTTGCAAATGTCTATGCTGAGGAAGGGGACCCGGGCCACCTTCCTTATTTCGATAAAAATTTCGAAAAAATGAAAGGTTATTCCGTTTTCGGATTTATCGAACAATACGTCAAACTGACCAAAAAAGGCAGCGCTGCCGACATTATGCGTACTGCCGGCAAACTGAAAGAACTTTCCCTAAATGCAGGGAAAATGTTCTGGTTCCGATTCGTGGCCACCAAAAATATCAACGACCTGCACGCCACCCTTGTGGAAAAAGCCGGCACTACTTCTGACGAAGCGCAAAAGGCAGAACTCTCCGACGCCGATGCCCGGCTCGTCGCCATGATAAACGAAATCAAAGCCTGGGAGAAAAACGAGCGCGTACAGGCCATGTACGCCAACTTTCCCGACCCGGCCGAAAGGCCGTAAGGGAGAGAAAGAGAAATCGTTGAGGAAGTTGAGAGGGTTCAAAAGGTTGAGAGCGTTAATGATTCAGCCTTCATAACTTTTCTCAACCTCCTCAACTACAAATGAAAAACTCCAACCCGTAATTATACCCCCGTCTCCCACATGCAGGTTACCTTTGCAATCCCACTTTAAATTATCAAACCCGTCGCCCGATACTAGTTGCTGATATCAAATGCGGGAGCATTCCACCGGGTTTTTCACCCTGGCATCGAATATCAGCGTTACTAAGGCGGCAAAAATTTCTATTACTAATATGGTTAGCATTATCATGGGCAGTGACTCCGACCTCCCAATTATGCGGCAGGCAGCGGATTTTCTGCAACAATTCGATATTCCTTTCGAAATCACCATTATCTCGGGGCACCGCACCCCGGAGCGCCTTTTCAAATTTGCCAAAAACGCCCATAAACGCGGGGTGAAGGTCATCATCGCCGGAGCCGGTGCCGCTGCACACCTGCCGGGCATGGCAGCCAGTCTCACTCCGCTACCGGTCATCGGCGTGCCCATCAAGTCGTCCAATTCCATCGACGGTTGGGACTCCATCCTGTCCATCCTCCAAATGCCGAGTGGGGTGCCCGTGGCTACAGTGGCGTTGAACGCCGCTAAAAATGCCGCCATCCTGGCCGCACAAATCATCGCCACAGGCGATGCCACGCTGATGCAGAAAATGGAAATGTTCAAAATGGACCTGGCAGCTGCTGTTGCCACCAAATACGAAAAGTTGGAAAAAATCGGCTACGAGAAGTACCTCGAAGAGAAGGAGAAGTAATGTGGCGCAGAAAAGTCATTTTGTTTTACCTTTAGCACGGAGGAGGAGGTTTGTAAAGTTGAGATTGTTGAGTTCTCAACCCTCTCAACCTCCTCAACCAAATAAATGGTATTCACAAAACTGAAAAGGTTCTGAATAACGCGTTTTTATTCACCAAAAATCTACCCTCATGCGAACAGAAACAAAATGGGCCATCATCATGTCCGTCATTCCATTTCTTTGGATGCTTATCGGGAAAATTCTGGGCCTTCAAACCAGCGAAAACTTCTCCTCCTGGATGACGGCCGACATGATCGTCGGCATCCTTCTTTTCATCATCATTTACTTTCTGGTAACCAGGGAAAAACGCGACGTGGACTATGGTGGGGTGATGACTTGGGGGCAGGGCTTTTGGGCAGCTGCCATTATGACCCTCATCTTCATCCCCTTGAGTACTTTGCTGATTTATATTTTCATTGAATTCGTCAGCCCGGATTTTGCCGGCCTCTTTGCGGGGCATACCGGTGTCGACACCTATGGTAAAGACCCCGTCAGCGGATACATGCTCGGCCATGTCATGACTGCTGTTTTCGGAGGCTTGCTGTTTTCTCTGATATTTCCATTGTTCACCAGAAGAAGCGCTAAATAATGCAGATTATCAAAATCTTTATCATTGCCGGCTTCGCCGGAACATTATTATTCAATGAGGGCTGCAAAAGCGACTCGCCGCAATCGCGGGCTGCCACAAAAACGGAAGACCTGCAACCTGTGCCAGTGCCCAAATTCGACCGCGACTCGGCATTTTCTTTTGTTGGAAAACAAGTGGAATTCGGGCCGCGGGTGCCCAATACCAGCGCTCACCGGAAATGCAAGGATTGGTTAGTCAGCCAGTTCAAAAGCTACGGCCTATCCGTGTTGGAGCAGGACTTCAAGGCCACGGCCTATACCGGGAAAGTGCTCCAGGGGACCAACATCATGGCACAGTACAATCCCGATGCGCCGCGGCGCATCCTGCTCGCCGCGCATTGGGACAGCCGCCACATCGCCGATTCGCCCCTCAGCACCGAACGTAAAGATGAACCAATACCAGGTGCCGACGACGGTGGTAGCGGTGTGGGCATTCTGCTCGAAATTGCCCGGCAGTTGCAGGTCCATCCTGCCGAAGTAGGTGTAGACCTTCTTCTCTTTGATGCTGAAGACCACGGCGACGACAACGACCAAAACCCGAATCCCGAAAGCTGGTGCCTCGGCTCCCAATACTGGTCGAAGAACATGGTACCTTCCGGCTACCGCCCAAAATACGGCATCCTGCTCGACATGGTGGGGGCTAAAAATGCCCGTTTCCCCAAAGAGGGCGTCTCCATGAAATTTGCACCGGCGATAGTGAACAAGGTATGGAAACTAGCACAAAACCTCGGCTACGGCACTTATTTTACGGAAACGAAATCAGGCCCCATCACCGATGACCACTATTTCGTGAACACCGTCGCAGGCCTCCCCATGATTGACATCATCGGCAAATCTACCACCACCCGGACGGGCTTCGGAGCTCACTGGCATACCCACAACGACAACATGGAGGTGATTAACGTGCGCACCCTGCGGGCCGTAGGACAAACTTTGCTGGAGGTGATTTACCGGGAAGCGGCGGGGAGGTTTTGAGGGTTGGGATTTAGTGCTCGCTTAAAAACTATACAGGTGCATTTTCAACCCACGAATGAATTCGTGGGTTGTTATTATAATTTCTAGTCG
>CAZPHZ010000120.1:0-9105 GCA_964586035.1 uncultured Saprospiraceae bacterium | reverse complement strand
CTGCGTCAGATACATGCTGCGCTGTTTGTCCAATTCCCTGAAAAACGGGTCGCTCAAGTCGCGTATGAAACGGATGGCCTCACCGGTGGATTTCATCTCCGGCCCCAAGTTTTTATCCACGCCGGGAAACTTGTCGAACGAAAACACCGGCACCTTTATGGCAAAACCTTTGGGTTGCGGTTTGATGGTAAAATCTTTCAGTTTGTGGGTACCCATCATCACCTGGGTGGCCATTTTCAGGTAAGGCACGTCGTATGCTTTGGAGATGAATGGTGTAGTTCGGCTGGCCCGCGGGTTGGCTTCTATGACGTACACCACCTCGTCTTTCACGGCAAATTGAATATTTATCAGCCCTTTGATGTTCAGAGCTTTCGCCAGTTTTTCGGTGTATTCCACCATTGTGCTCACCGCATTGACAGAGAGGCTGTACGTGGGCAAAACGGCACTGCTGTCGCCGGAGTGAATGCCCGCCGGCTCGATGTGCTCCATGATGCCCATGACGTGTACCTCGCCGCCGTCGCAGATGGCATCGATTTCGGCCTCCTTGGCCCGGTCGAGGAAGTGGTCGATGAGCACCTTGTTATCGGGCATGTGTTTATAAATGGAGAGCACGTGCTTTTCCAATTCCCGGTCGTTGATGACGATGCGCATGCCCTGCCCACCCAGCACATAGCTGGGCCTCACGAGCACGGGATAGCTGATTTCGTTGGCGATGCGCAAGGCCTCCGTGGCGTCATCGGCCACGCCGTATTTCGGATAGGGAATGCCTAATTCTTTCAAAAGGCCGGAAAAAGCGCCCCGGTCTTCGGCGAGGTCCATATCGTGAAAGCTGGTGCCGAAAATCTTAATGCCCTTTTTGTGAAATGTCTCCGATAGCTTCAGCGCCGTTTGGCCTCCCAACTGCACGATGACACCCTCGGGTTTTTCCAGTTCGATAATTTCTTCGAGGTGCTCCCAAAATACGGGTTCGAAATAGAGTTTATCGGCCACGTCGAAATCGGTAGAGACGGTTTCGGGGTTGCAGTTGACCATGATGGCCTCGTAGCCTGCTTCTTTTATGGCGAGTACCCCATGCACGCAGCAATAGTCGAACTCGATGCCCTGACCAATGCGGTTGGGACCGGAGCCGAGGACGATGATTTTCTTTTTATCGGAGGAAATGCTTTCGTTTTCATGGTCAAAGGTGGAATAAAAGTACGGGGTCTGGGCCACAAATTCGGCAGCGCAGGTGTCCACCATTTTGTAGGTGCGCCGAATGCCAAGTCTTTTGCGGGCATCGGTCACCTGATGTTCTTCCACGCGCATGAGCCAGGCTATCTGTGCGTCGGAATATCCCATTTCTTTTAACTCCCGGAAAAATCCTTCGGGAATATCGTCGGGCACATTATACCGCATCAGTTCATGCTCGGCTTCCACCAACCGCTTTATTTGTTTGATAAACCAGGGGTCGATTTTTGTTAATTTGTGGATGGTTCGGTCCGGCACACCGAGACGAAGAGCGTCTTTAAGGCGGAAGATGCGGTCTTCGGTGGCTCGTTCAAGACGGCCTAAAATGTCTTCCGTGCGCACCCATTCCTTTTTATCAGCCCCCAGCCCCATGCGGTTGTTTTCCAGACTTTGACAAGCCTTTTGAAGTGCTTCGAGAAAATTGCGCCCGATGGCCATCACTTCTCCCACCGATTTCATCTGAAGGCCTAGGTGGGGGTCGGAACCGGGAAATTTGGCAAAATTCCAACGCGGCATTTTCACGATGACGTAATCGAGGGTGGGTTCGAAATAGGCTGAGGTGCTTTTTGTAATCTGGTTTTTCAGCTCGTCGAGATGGTAGCCTATGGCCAGCTTGGCGGCTATTTTGGCGATGGGATAGCCGGTGGCCTTGCTTGCCAAAGCCGAAGAGCGGCTCACCCTGGGGTTAATTTCAATGACGATGAGTTCTTCGGTTTCGGGGTCTTGCGCAAACTGGATATTGCAGCCTCCGGCAAAATTGCCGAGTGAGCGCATGGCCTGAATAGCCTGGTTGCGCATAGTCTGATAGGCAGTGTCTGAGAGCGTCATTGCAGGCGCTACCGTAATGCTGTCGCCCGTGTGGATACCCATGGGGTCGAAGTTCTCCACCACACAAATGATAACAACATTGTCGTTGGCATCGCGTAAAAGTTCCAGCTCAAATTCCTTCCAACCCAATACCGCTTTTTCCACCAAAACCTCATGGGTAGGAGAAGAGTTAATGCCCCGCCGGAGTGCTTCGTCAAAATCTTCTTCTTCGTGAACAAAGGCAGCACCGGTTCCGCCAAGGGTGTATGATGGCCTGATGACGAGGGGAAACCCTATATTTTGAGCGGCTTCCTTTCCTTCCAGAAATGAATTGGCGATGGTGGATGGGGCAACACCCAAACCCTCATTTACCATGTGCTGACGGAAGGCTTCTCTGTTTTCCGTCAATTCAATGGCGGCAATGTCTACTCCAATCATGCGCACGCCATATTTTTCCCAGATGCCCAGCTTATCCACTTCTATGGCAAGATTCAAGGCCGTTTGTCCGCCCATTGTTGGCAACACGGCGTCTATTTTCCGCTCCTGCAAAATGTGTTCGATGCTCTCGATGGTGAGTGGTAGGAGGTACACATTGTCGGCCGTTACAGGATCGGTCATTATCGTTGCCGGGTTGGAGTTGACAAGCGTCACCTCGATACCCTCTTCCCGCAACGACCTGCTGGCCTGCGACCCCGAATAATCGAATTCGCAAGCTTGTCCGATAATGATGGGACCGGAACCTATGATGAGGACGGATTTGATGGATTTATCTCTCGGCATGATGGACGGTGGGTTGGTCTGCGCTGCCAAAAAAAGACTTCAGAAGTCTTGGCTCGACCACTGAAGTCTGGCTTTGGAATTTCGGAGCGCGAAGGTAACTTGAAAAACCGGCGTGGCAAAAACCTTGCACGGGTTTATTCAAGTCCGTATTTGTCGATGAGATAAACAAGGGAAGTAATGGCTGCAGCACCAAGCTCGAGTTCCCGCTCATTCACCACTTCAAAAACGTCCGCGGGAGTATGATGATAGTCAAAATATCGCTGTGCGTCCGGCTCGAAACCAATGAGAAAAGTACCGAGGTTTTTGAGATGCGAAATATCGGAGCCACTCCCACCCTTTTTCAAGTGCAAATAGTAAGGTTCTAAAAGGGGAAGCCATGCTTGCATGGCTTTGAACTTCCGGTCGAAATCCTTTGAATTTCCATCCATTGTGAAACCACGTGGGGTAAAACCTCCCCTGTCGGACTCAATGGCGGCGATGTTATTTTCCACCTTTTCTTTTGCGGTGTCGGCATAAGCTCTGCCGCCCCGGGAACCATTTTCTTCATTCATGAACAACACACAGCGGATGGTCCTTTTGGGCGTATACCCAAGCCTCCGCATCAAACGCAGGACTTCCATAGATTGAACGCAACCCGCACCGTCATCATGAGCACCTTCGCCAACATCCCATGAGTCTAGATGCCCCCCTATAACGATGATTTCTTCCGGCTTCTCGCTCCCCTTTATTTCTCCAATGACATTGTAAGACATCTTTTCGGAATAGGATTCAGAGGTGGTGCGCATGTAAACCTCCACTGGCCCCAGCTTCAATTGGCTGCTTAGCAGTTCAGCATCATTGGTACTTATTGCAACTGAAGGAATCTTTTCTATGCCATCTTTGTAATACATGCCACCGGTATGCGGAACATCGTTTAGACCGGAAGCCATAGAGCGTACCAAAGTGCCTGCTGCGCCGTATTTTGAAGCTTCGATGGCACCATTTACCCGCTGCCCGACCGCCCCGCCATAAGCTTGAAAAGTATTGAGCAGGGTGGCATCGAAAGGACGGTTGTAAAACACGATTTTCCCCTCGACGGCCTCCTTTCCCAGTTTTTCCAGTTCTTCGAAAGTCTTCACCTCCACCACTTCTGCTGAAATACCATTTTTGCCAGTGCCTACTGAACTACCCAAAGCTAAGGCATTCAGCGATACCGACCCCATGGCGGAGCGCGAGATACGCACCACTTCTTTATCGCCGCGAACCCAATGTGGAACCATGCATGGTTGTAACCAAACCGCGTCAAGGTCTAGCGTGTCGAGCATCTGTTTTGTGTATTCTACAGCTGCTGCGGCCTGCGGTGAGCCGCTCAATCTCGATCCAACGTCTTTTGCCAAATAACGGAGCCATTGGTAGGTCTCTCCGTTGGTGAGCGCTTCATCGTAGATTTGACGAATGAAAATTGCATCTTCATCCGAGGTGCTTTGCCCTATTAATTGCGTGCTAAAAGTAGGCATTACACTAACAAATGCCGCAATAAACAGTCCCAGAATATTGGTTTTTAATTTCATCGAACTAAAATTATTTAGTGATTAATTATATGTATTCCCTCAGGATACACTGGCGCGCCCGAAAGCGTCATTCCTTCAACTACCTGAACATTATTCTACATAAACCGCTTTTTTCAAAATGATATTCGGCTACAAAAACAAACCGCAAGTACATAATAACTCCTGTGTAATTTGGATTTTTAGGATAATTTGAAAAAAAAATTAAAAAAAAATCGCAATGTCTTGTGTGATTCAAAGGAAACGTATTAGATTTGCATAAAGAAGCTAATCGTAAATTTTACACAAAGCAAGACTTATACCCCGGGTTCCGGGCAAAGAAAATAATTTGGTTTTATTTGGTTAGGGCTGAGGTGGTGCATTTTGCACTGCCTCTTTTTTTTTTGTCTCTGGCCGTATAAAATGACCAAGACCCAAAGAAAACGAATTTTTTATCACAGCGGCAATGTACCCATTTCTGAAAAAAAGCGTCAAAAAATCCTAACCCCTCTGGCAATCTCCGATAATTGCTATTTCGTGGACGTTTTAGACTAGTACAATTTGTCTAACAATCAGTAAATCAGATTTTTGGCAATTGGCAAAGAGTGTTTCTCCACGCTTACCGCCAGAATTTTTACCGGAGACTTGCTTTATTAATGGGAACTAACAGTCTTGCGAAAGAGAAAGATCTGGAGATCATCCGGAAATACCTCGACACTAAAGACTCGCTGTATTTCTCGGTGCTTTACCGCCGGTATTCCGGCAAAGTCTACGGCAAGTGCATCTCTTTGCTGAAAGATGAACATCTTGCCAGAGACGCGGCACAAGAGATTTTCCTCAAGATTTTTCTCAACCTCGGCAAGTTCGGCGCTCAATCTAAGTTCTCTACCTGGGTCTATTCCATCACCTACAACTTTTGCATAGACCTTTTGAGGAGAAAGAAGAAAATGGCGAACATTTTCTCAGACGAGATGGAACGCCTGCCAGACATCGGGGAAGAAGTGTCCGATGAAGCATTGCTCACGATGGAGGTCAACCGCCTTCGCGAAGTGCTCGATAATATTCCCGTTGGCGATAAAGCGATTTTACTGATGAAATATCAGGATGGACTTCAAATAAAAGAGATAGCTGCCGGCTTGATCAAGACGGATAGTGCCATAAAGATGAAGATAAAAAGGGCGAAACATAAGGCCCAGTTGATGTACAAGAAATTGTACCCTGAAAATTAAACGTGCTAAAATAATGAACACCGCAAATAGCTTCTTACAGATGATGGAGGAGGATGAACGGATGTTTCCCCCCCCTCCCGAAATAGAGGAGAATGTGCTGGGCAGCCTGCGCATACTCGCCATCATGGGACAAGCCGTGGAGTTGTACATTCCCAAAGTATTTGAAATGTTTATTGCTACGCTCGGTGGCACCTTAAGAGAAATAGACCAGCCTTCCCATTCTGAACAACCCATGGGCAGCCCCGGCGATGAATTCGAAAACCTGCCACCCGGTATGGCTGGTCAGGGGCCGGAAATTCCGCCCGCCAGATAGCGCTCCCATTCATCTTTTTCTTTGAAACAGAACTCCCACATGGAAATATTAGAAATAGTAAAGCAAGTATTAGCGAAATTCGCCTCCGCACTGCCCAGTATAGCCGGCGCGTTTTTGGTACTTTTAGTAGGATGGATCCTATCAAAAATAGTTTCCAAAACACTCCGCAAGATTTTCTCCCGCCTCAATCTCGACCGGTTTGCAGATAAAATCAACGAAACGGAATTTGCAACAAAAGCAAACCTCAAAATCAAGCTTTCCACATTTTTAGCGAAGCTCATTTATTTTGTGCTGATGCTAATCACTCTAATGGCAGCCACCGATGTGCTGGGCATGCCGGTAGTGTCGCAAATGGTGAGCGACCTCATCGCCTACTTACCCCGGCTGCTCTCGGCATTGGTGCTGTTTGTGCTGGGCATCTACCTGGCAGAATTTGTTAAAAACATCGTGCAGGCCGCCTGCAATGCACTATCCATCCCTTCTGGAAAAGTTATCTCCAATTTCATCTTTTACCTCGTTTTCCTCACCCTTACCATCAGCGCCCTGTCACAGGCCAGCATTGAAACGGCGCTCATCACCTCCAACCTGACCGTCATACTCGGCGGAGTTATCCTGGCATTTGCCATCGGCTACGGCTTTGCCAGCAGAGACACTATGGCCAATTTTCTCGCCTCTTTTTACAGCAAAAACAAGGTGAAAGTGGGCGACATTATTCACTTGGATGGCTCCACCGGGAAAGTGATTGACATCGACAGTACCTCCCTTACCCTGCAGGGCGACGGGAAAAAAATTGTGATACCTTTACGAAAACTGACGTCTGAGAAGGTGGAAATCATATCAAACGACCGGCAGATAAAATGAGAGATCCGGCTCGCCGGGTATTTCCGCCGGATGCTCAAATGAATTTAAAAAATATAAAAGCATGATTAAAAAGGTTCTCGCCGCCATGATGATAGTCATGGCCGGCTTCCAGCTTTATGCCCAAAATCTCGACGAGTTGAAATCCCAAAAAGCGGAAAAAGAAGCGCAAATAGCTGCGCTTCAGACCGAGGTGACCGGCCTTGCGGCAGAAATTGCCAAACTCGCCGGCCCAGCAGGCTGGCAGTTCGGTTCGCTCGGCACCATCGGTCTGAATTTCTCCAAATTCAACGACTGGGTTTCCACCGACGCACCAAACACTTTGGCCAGTACCATAGGATTTTCAGGTTCCGGATTTGCCAACCTCGACCGGGAAAAGTTTTTTTGGAAAAACTCAGCCGCCGTGAACGTCGCCAAAACCAAGCTCGACACCGACACCAAAGACAATGTGGACACAGATTATGAAACCTCTGCCGACGCCTTCGGCATCACCTCCCTTTACGGCTGGAAATTGAACGACAAGCTGGCCATTTCCGGAATGGGAGAGTACCGCACCACCGTGCTCAGCAATTTCAACAGCCCCGGGTATCTCGACATTGGCGCCGGTGCCACATGGACTCCCCTGGCCAACCTCGTGGTGGTGATGCACCCGCTGAATTACAACTTCGTCTTTTCCGGCACCGGCCTCACCTACACTTCCAGCCCCGGCTGCAAATTGGTGGCCGACTACGCCCAAACCCTCCCCAAAGGCATTGCCTGGAAAACCAACCTCTCGGCCTTCCTCAGCTACAAAGACCTGCCCAACCTCTCCAACTGGATTTGGACCAACGGCTTCAGCATGACGCTGTGGAAAGGACTCGGCGTAGGTTTCGAATTTGGCCTGAAAGGCAACAAACAGGAAGGCTACAATTACAAATTAGCAAAAGACGGTCTCACCCCCGGCGACCTTAAAATTGGCGACCTCGACAGCAGCGACAACCCGCTGCAAACATACTGGCTGCTGGGTTTCACGTATAATCTATAACCCGACTCCGGCGAAACGAAAAGGCCCGGCTTCATGTGGAGGCGGGCTTTTCTGTTTACATTTGCTGCCCAACAACCCAACCATTTTTTTTATGAAAATAGGCATTCTCGGCAGCGGCTCCATGGGCAGCGGCATCGCACAGGTAGCTGCCACAGCAGGCCACGAAGTGCTGGTGTTCGACACCAACCCCGCGGCCCAGAAAATGGCACAGGAGAAACTCCTCAACATTCTGAACCGGCTGGCTGAAAAGGGCAAGATTGACGACCCCACAGCCAAAGCCGTATTCGGCAGGGTTTATTTCCCCGACAGCATGGCGGCGCTGGCCGAATGCGGCCTCATCGTGGAGGCCATCATCGAAGACCTGGCGGTCAAAAAGTCTGTTTTTGAAAAATTAGAGGCCATCACCGGCCGCAACTGCATCCTCGCCACCAACACCTCGTCGCTCTCCGTGGCGGCCATCGCCGCTGCCTGCGAACAACCGGAGCGCGTGCTCGGCATTCATTTTTTCAACCCCGCTCCGCTGATGAAACTGGTGGAAATCGTACCCGCCATTCAAACGGCGCCGGAAATTGCGGAGCAGGCGAAAATGCTCATCGAAAGCTGGGGAAAGCTGGCTGTGACGGCCAAAGACACGCCGGGCTTCATCGTCAACCGGGTGGCACGGCCTTTTTACGGAGAGGCACTCCGCATCCTGGAAGAGGGCATCGCCGATGTGCCCACCATTGACTGGGCCATGACCGAATTAGGCGGTTTTCGCATGGGGCCTTTCACCCTCATGGATTTCATCGGCAACGACGTAAACTATACCGTGACCGAAACCGTCTTTCACGCCTTTTATTTCGACCCGCGCTTCAAGCCTTCTTTTACCCAAAAAAGACTCGCAGACGCCGGGTGGTTCGGCCGCAAAAGCGGGCGCGGATTTTACCATTACGCCGAAGGCGAAAAAAATCCCGAACCTGTGAAAGACAAAAAATTGGGGCAAACCATCTTCGACCGCATCCTCGTTATGCTCATCAACGAGGCTGCCGACGCGCTGTACCTCAACATCGCCAGCCGCGACGACATCGACCTGGCGATGACCAACGGCGTGAACTACCCCAAAGGCCTACTGCGTTGGGCCGGCGAAACCGGCATTGGGCGTTGCGTAAAAATGATGGATGCCCTCCATAAAACTTATCTCGAAGATCGCTACCGTTGCAGCCCGTTGCTGCGCAAAATGGCAAAAGATAAAATGAACTTTTTTGATTAAATGACCATAGGTTTAAATATTTCTCCCCCCCCCCCTCAACTAACTAAACACTCTCAACTCCCTCAACCCTCTCAACTCCCTCAACCCTCTCA